>CAZUEC010000060.1:0-9110 GCA_964618865.1 uncultured Roseibacillus sp.
TCACAAGTTCTGCCGCCTCAAGCACGGTCAACTTGCCCAATTCTTCTGCAATATTGCTAATATCAGCCATTTTATTTGTTTTTCTGGTTGGTGTAGTCGCGAACCGGAAGCCTCCAGCCCATTTAAGTCCCTGCAGCCGCAGAGCCCGACAAGGGACCTCACGGAGTCTCTATTTCGGGAACTTTTCCCCAAAATATCGCATTAAAAGTCAAAATTTTGCCTCTCAAAATCACCGCTAGCCCAATTCTCCCCACCTTAGTTGGCAGGGCGAACCGGTGTGTCTTGTCTATCAAACGAGTCCATTCAAGCCTTTTTTGAGTATTCCTTAAAAAAAGCAATCATAAGTTGGAAAAACTCAAAAGATAAGAAACCTTAAATAAATTTGAGCCCCTCCCCATTTCAGATCAAAAAAATCGTTCTTGGAAAAGAAACTCCAGAACCTTTTTGAGCAGAAACCAGTCACCAATCTCTGCAAATATCCCCGTATCCTATCCCAATAACCGTTTAACAAAAAACCACCCCTCTACTGAGCTGAAACGAAGAAGGAACACACAGAAAGTTGATGGTTTTTTTTGAGGAAAAACTCACCGCTCAACGTCCCAGAACGAGCCTGCAAAATCGAAGCTCTCGATTCGGCCTACCCTTTCACGCCCTCAAACAAAGCAAAAACAAAATCAAAAAAAGCCCTTGAAACTATCTGATACTACTGACCCCTTTTGCCCCTACTAAATCCAACTGCGCATTTTTTTTCACTTTTTTTGCAAGACGAAAAACCGGCTGCGTCAATGAAGGCAGAGCATAGCTCTTTTCACTTTTCATCAGACCAACACTCATGAACTTTCTTCGTCTTATTTTCACTCTTCTCATTCTGAGCCCTTATGCTTGGGCTCAATCAATCGGATTTAATCTTTCCGTTGCAAATCCCGATACAGAACAGACCTGTAGACTACCTGTAGACTAAAAAAAAGGGGGCACCCCTTTGCAGCGTCACAATTTCCACTCGTCTGCGTAAAGAAGATTAAGGACTCCTCGACCCACTCACTTTTTAAAACTCAAATCACACCATTTTTTGTTTCCAACCCGAGATCTCAAGACATTTCACAAAACAAAAAATGACACCTGTCCGTAGAAACTCATTAACAACGTAGACTTGAACGAAAATGCCCATTTCTAATCGACGAATCACCTTCGCCACCTTTTTTTTATCCATCCCAATTGTCCTGGCTGGCCCCTCAACCGACTCTGCGAAGTCCGCCCCTTCACTTTTCTTGGAAGAAGGAAAAGGCCCCAAAGTCTCCATTCTCCCCCCCGTCTCTCGCTCTAACCCCTGGTTTGTCGGCGCTGGACTTGGTGCATGGTTTGGTCCTGAAGTTGAATTTTCAGGATTAGGTTCGTTCACAAATCTCAACTCTCTCCCCTCCTCTCTCAACCCAACTTTCGGAGTCTATGATGATGGCTTTGTCCAACAGGATATCAGCGGAGACCAAACTCTCACCTCATTTTGGGCCTTCGATAACGATAGCCAGTTTCGTGATACGAATGGTGGCTTAATCGATCTTTCCATATCCGAAAGTTTAGCTAATGCCTCTGATGAATTTAATACAGACCCTTCACTAGGCTTTGAATTTTTTCTCGGTCGTGAAATCGGCACCATTGGCTCTTCAAAGATAACTTGGGGTCTGAAAGCAAAATTCTCCTTCGCTAATTTCTCCGCGAACAGCGGCACCTCACTAACTTCAGATGCTCTCCAGACCACCGACTCCTTCGAACTGAATGGCGTTACCCCGCCATTAGCCCCTTTCCAAGGAATTTTCACTGGTCCTGGACCGCTCATTAGCACCAACTCCACTCGCTCGAGTAGCATTTTCGACAACGCAGTCTCAGTCACAGGTTCCCGTAGTTTTGACGTCGATCTCTATGGGCTTTCTTTCGGCCCTTGGGTCAGCATCCCCCTCTACCAAGATCGCCTCCACTTGGATGCCGAAGTCGGCTTCATCCTTGCAATCGCAAATGGAGATATCGGATTTGATTCTTCGGTCAGCTTACCAAGTGCCGGCACTCAAGTAAATCAAGGGCGTGACTCTGGAAGTGAATTACTTCCCGGCGTGCAAGTCAGTCTCTCTGCACGCTACTCGCTCAACGAACGCTGGAGCACCTATCTCTCCGCAAGCTTCTCAGCCCTCGACGACTTATCGCTTCAAAATGAAAACGTCAGTGCAGAAATCTCCTTCGATCAAACCTACTCCATCTCCGCTGGAATCATCTATCACTTCTAATCATGAAAGCCATCGCACACTCCTTTTATCTCCTTCTTATTTCCATTTTCCCCGTTCTCGCTCAGGACAAGAACCTCCTCGGACTCGATCCTAATAACTTTGAAGAACTCAACTCCGAAGTTCTTGTCCCAGGAAACTCAAATCCCTTCCTCTCCGGACAGCCTGATGGAGCTACCACCAAATCCGACTTCGCTCCCGCTCAATCTCCAGTCTTTGCCACCGAAGTTCGCAGTGGAGATACTCTCTCTTTCGCAGCCACAGGATCCGTTTCGTTCAGGGGTGGAGCCGGTCCGGGAACCCCCGATGGTGCTAGTCTGGTCACAAGTGCATCAGCACTCGGTATTGCCGGGTATGGAAGTCCCCGAATCCCTCTCGATGCGCTCGTTGGTGTTTTTCTCAACGATGGGGTTCCAATCGATCCCGCTCCAGATCAATTGACCTACCCAGCGGAAAACTTTGCCTTCGAATCCCTCTCTCCGGAACAGAATCAGATCTTCTTCATCGGTGATGGCTTGACGGGAACTGGTGATGGCACACGTCAACTATTCGTCGTTCCAGCAGGTGCAACCCGCCTTTTTCTGGGAACGTCCGACGGCTTTGGTTGGTTCAACAATACCGGCGAATTCTCCGTCTCCATCTGTCGTCTCGCCTCTCAAGTAGAAGGCCCAAAACTGGAAGCCACGAACGTCTTCTTCGATCAAGAGAATTACGAAATCGACTTCGGCGAAACCCTTGTGGGCATGCTCAAAATCGATCCTATTCCAGTTGGCGGACTTTACAGCCAAGGCACGATTATCACGGTACGTAACGAAGCAGGTTCTTTCGCCGGAGTCGTCACTCCCACACCATCTCCCGTGCTCAATCAAAACGGCATCATTGATGAACCGCAACTTTTTGATAATTCTGAAACTGGGATTAGTGGACTAAAAGGAAGCGCTCTCTTCACCACCAGCCTTCCCACTCTCAACATCGCCGAGTTCGCCGGCTTTTCGATCGCTGGCTTAGCACCGGATTCCTATGTGTTAGAACTCCAGTTCTTAAACCAACTCGGACCAACTGAAGATATCTTTGTCACCGGTTGTTGCCTTTCCTTGGATGACTTCATCACCTTCTCTAGCGCCCAACTGGAAGTGATTGGAAACCTACTTCCCGAAATCACCGTGACCGGACCAATCACCTTGCAGCGCCAGACCGGTCTTCTCGAACAACGTCTCACCCTCACTAACAATACTGGCCGCACTCTCAACGGCTTCCGTCTCTTTCTCACCGATCTCCCAGATGATGTCGTCGCCTTTAACGCTCAAGGGGAAGTCAATGGCATTCCATATATCGATATATTTGCCGACATTCTTCCTGGGGAAAGCATCGAAATCCTTCTCGAATTTTTCCGACCGAGTCGCGTGATTGACTTCGAACCCACTTTCACTCTGGGAACTGCTGGGCAAGCACCACAAGCCACCGACGGTAGCGGAGCGCAAGCACTCAACCTTCGCGTGGTGAATCGGAATGCATCGGGCTTGCTCTTAGAATTCGATAGCCTCCTCGGTACTTCCTACCTCATCGAATACAGCGAAGACATGGTCACTTGGCAACTCGCCCTCCCGGCCGTGGAAGGTAATGGTCAACGCCGCCAATGGCTCGACCAAGGTCCGCCCCAGACGAGCTCTTTCCCCGATTCCACCCGTTTTTACCGCATCACTCCCATCCAACCTAACAACTAAAATCTCACCCACTTCCAAATATGAACACGCAATTCCTAAGAAGTTTCGCAATTCTCGCCCTCATACTGAACGTCTTGTTTTCGACGCACTCTGAGGCTCAATTTCAAATTGAAGTTCCCACCATTCTTGCTCCTTCAATTAACACCGGGGAAAGCCAACGCTCTATCATTCAATCCATCGGAGTTGTTTTTGACCAAAACGTCATTGAGGGTTTATCTCCTTCAGCTCTAACCGTTCGGAACATTGGCACTGGGGAAATTTTCCGCTTTGAAGACGCTCTCATCTTCTTCAATCCCATCGACAATTCGGCCAACTGGACCATTGAGCGCGAAGCTGCCGCTCTCCTACCCGATGGCAATTATATCGCTTGGGTCGGAACCGATTCGCTCATCGACCCCGCTTTTGGCGCATGCGACACCGCCCCTTTTCTCGACGACTTCACCTTCGGATTTCACCAATATGCCGGCGACTCCGACGGAGACCGTGATGTCGACTTCCTTGATAGCTGCGCCGTGCGTGACTCCTGGCTCCAAAGTATTAATCAAGATCGTTACCAATCCGAATTCGATCTCAACGTCAACGATCAAGTCGCCTCCGAAGATCGAAACGCAATGTTACCAAACTGGTTTACCGTCCTTGCCCCAGAACCTGCCATTCATCTCTTTCTTCGCAACGACACCGGTGACGACCTCACCGACCTTGCAACCTCCAGTTACAATGTGGGTGTCGCTGGCATCGATATTCCCGAAGGGGTCTCTTGGCGTGCGTCCCTCAATGGAGGATCTTCTACTTCCATCACCAATCTAATTTCGAACTCCACCGGTTTTCTAGACGAAGCCTTACTCGATCAACTAAATGGCTCCGCATTGACTCCAAATAACTTTCGCCTTCTCGTCGAAGTCGTCAACACCTCCGGCGAGATCATCGCCAGCGACGAGCTCCCCTTCGAATATCTAGGCGAAGTCAACTGCGCCCCATTCTTTGTTTCCACTCCTCCAGGCGGAGTCGCACTGGGCTCCGTCCAAGCTGCTCAACCACTGAACCTCTTCACTTGGGAAGTCCAACAATTCCCCGGCTCTCAGGGACTCGGTAATTGGGATGTCGCTCAAGACGGTCTCTCTGCTGTCCAAACTATCAATGCTCGCCCTTCCGCACTCATCAGCGATCAAGAAGCACTAAATCTTCGTATCCAAGGACGCTTCCGAGTGGACACTGGAGGTGATGACGACCTCATGGGCTTCATTTTTGGATATCAAAATAGCGGACAGTTCTACGTTTTTGACTGGAAACAAAACAGCCAACCTTCGTTAGGTGGTGTCGCCCTTCGCGGGATGTCTATTAAGCGCTTTGATGCCAACTTCGAAGACTTTGTTGAGGCCGATTTTTGGTGGTCCAATGAAAGCCGAGAGAATATGACCATTCTCTCCCCTCCAAACGACATTGGTTGGGCTGATTTCCAAGATTACGATATCACTCTCGAATTCATGCCCGGTCTCATTGTTGTCGAAGTGATCGAAGAAGGCATTCTCCTTGATCGCTTAGAAGTCGAAGACGACACCTTTATCGGAGGACGATTTGGATTCTACAACTACTCCCAAGATGCGGTCAACTATAGTGGCTTCACACAACAATCCATCTTTAACGGCTACTTCTATGATTCCCTCGCTCTTGACCCCAATGGTGAAGTCATCACTTATGCCCTTGTTGATGGTCCTGAGGGCATGACCATCGACTCCAACTCTGGAGTTCTCCTATGGGAACCAACGGAGGCGGGCACTTTTCCAGTCACTATTTCTGCTACTGATGAAGAGGGACTTTCCGCGTTGCAGACCTTCGACGTTCTCATTAGCCCCTTCGACGAGTTTCCCGATATCACCATCCAAACCACTAACCCCAACATTTTCCCTGGAGACGAGATCACAATCCAAGCTACCGGAAGCGATGCCGAACAACTCTTCCGCACCCGTCTCTTTGTCGATGGCATTGAAATTGATCCAAACACCGGATCGGACGTCATCTCAACCACCACAAGCTTCTCTGAAATTGGTCAAGTGGAAATCCGCGCCGTGGCCATCGACTCAGCAGAACAAATCACCGAACGAGTCGCCTTCGTCCAAGTCCTCGACCCCTCCCAGCCTATCCCTGATGATACCACCCAAGGAACAATCACTCCTCCCGGACAAACCACCGGAGGAACTGCCGATGCTCGCCCCCTCGCCTCAATTGAAGCGCCCCTCAGTCCAACCGACGCTTCCGACACCTTTATAGGTTCTGTTAGCGGCGGAGAAGGAACTCTTTCTGCCTGGTTCCTCGAATGGTCTCCTTTTTCTGCAATTAATCCTGACAACCTCTCCGACCAAAGCATTCTTTGGCAAGAAATCGCGACCGACACCAATCCTATTTCCAGTAGCACTCTAGCAACAATCATCCCAAGTGACTTCCCAGACGAACTCATAGCCTTCCGCCTCCGTGCCGAAAACACCAACGGCCTCGGCATTATCACTTCCATCGTCTTCAACCCCAACAGCTCCTCAACAACGGGACCAACTCAAACTACGGAGACAGACCCCAACAACGGCAATGGCTCAGGAATCGCCGCCTCTGCCGCCTTCACCTCACCCACCAGCACCACCGACGATCCTCTCCGCATCCGTGGCACAACAGATGCCAATGGCGGTACCCTTCTCAGTTGGACTCTCGATTTTGCCCCTCTAACCGAAGTCAACATCGATGACCTCAACGATCCCACCGTGGTTTGGACCATTCTCGAACAAGGCACCAACGAGTTCACCGACGCATTGATCACAACCATTGATGATACCGCATTCCCCAACGACACCTTTGTCTTCCGTCTGACTGCTCTGAATGAAAGCTTCCTAGGTAGTATTGCCTCGCTAGTTTACAACCCAGTCGCCAACGGCTTTTCCGGGCCTTCAAACAACACCGGAAACATCCCCGTCACTGGTGCCCGCCCCGTCACCCGCATCACTTCTCCCCTCACTCCTAATGACCCCATCGATAACCTCACCGGTTCGATTCTAGGCAACAGTGGCACTCTCGAAAGATGGGTCGTCGATTTCGCTCTCCTCAGTGACGTCAACCCAAATGACCTGAATGACCCCACCGTCTTTTGGAGCGAATTAGAAACCGGGAACAATGAAATCGATAACGACCTCATCACCCCTTTGGATAACCCCGCCTTCCAAACTGGAATTTGGGTCATCCGCCTACGAGCCTTTAACGAAAACGGCCTCGGTAACGTCTCTTCTACCCTCCTCGACACTGGCGACACCTCCACCCCTTTTGCCGAGATCACCTCTCCCGAAGAGGATATGGACATCACCTTCCTGACCCCCATCAACGGCACAGTCACCGGCGGCGACGGAACATTAGCTTCATGGATTCTCGAAGTCGCTCCTGCCGACCAAGTGAGCCTCTTCAACCTCAACACCCAAAATGCGGATTGGGTAGAAGTGGCTTCAGGAACAACCGCAATTACTGATGGTGAACTGGGTGTCTTCGACCCCACCCTATTACGTAACGACAGTTACGTGCTTCGCCTAAGCTCCTTTAACACCAATGGCCGAGGTTTTTCCGATGGCCAAATCATCAATGTCTGTGGCGACGCCAAACTTGGCAACTTTCGCCTCGAGTTCGAAGACCTTACCATCCCTCTTTCAGGCATCCCTATCACCATTCGTCGCATCTACGACACCCTCGATGCCAATCGTTTCAATGACTTCGGTTTCGGATGGACACTTGGTCTTTGCGATGCCGATATTCGTGAAACGGTCCCTGATACCGGTGCTGACTTCTTCAATGCAACTCCCTTCGAAATCGGCACTCGCGTCTTCCTCACCACTCCAGAAGGCCGACGAGTGGGATTCACCTTTAACGTTCGAAATCCTCAAAATCGATTCATCGCCACCACCTGGGAACCCTTCTTCGAACCCGATCCCGGCGTCTACGAAACTCTCACCATAGCCCCAATTGACTTTGAACGTGTCGAAGTTGCTGAAGACGGCGCCGTCTTCACCCCTCTCCTTCCCTTTGGTTACAATCCTGACCGCTATCGATTGACTACACGAGAAGGCTTAGTCTACGACTACGATCAGCGTAGCGGCCTTCAGAGAATCACTGATGACAACGGTCAATTTTTATCTTTCTCAAACACTCAAATCACACATAGCTCAGGTCAAACCATTCAAATTGAACGTGATAACCAAGGGAGAATTACCACCATCTCCGATAGCGAAGGCATTCTCCTACAGTATCAATATGATAGCACGGGAGATCTTGTCTCCTTCATCAATCCCCTTGGAACCACAACAAGGTATTCTTACTTTTCACGCCCAGCTCACCTTCTCTCCACAGTTTCAACTCCGGAAGACTCTGAGCAAGGCAGACCTTCCCTCCAAATCATCTACGAAAATGGAGAGTTTGATCGCATCCTCGACTCCAATGGAAACATAGTAAATCAACAATCGTTCGATCGAGACTCCTTCACAGGAACCGAAACTGACGCACTCGGTAACACCTCAACTCTCACATACAATGAACGAGGTAGCATTCTCTCCGTCACTTCACCCACAGGCTTCACTCAAACTTTTGAATACAACGACTCCCTTAACCCTGATCTATCAACCGCAGTCGTAGATCCAAACGGCAACCGGACCGAAATGACATACAATTCGTCCGGACTCCCCATTCTCGAAATAAGAGCTGATGGGACTGAAACTATTTTCGAGTATTCAAGCGACAATAACCCCACCTGCATTGAAATCACCGACTCCAATTCAAATGTCCTCGCAAGTGTTGAGGTCACTTACGATACAAACGGAAACCCAACTGAACTCATCAACAATGATGGTTCAACACGCTCTTTTCAATATGACGAACAAGGACGAATCGTCCAACTCACGGACTATGATGGAATCGTTCAAAGTCTAAGCTACTTCCCTGATAACAACAGCCGGAAACCAAACGTAATCGAAACAGAAAACGAACGATTAACCGTTCAATACAACTCAATGGGACTCCCCACAAACATTACCGACACATCTAATAACAACGAATACAACTATACATACAACCGCACGGGCCAAATTCTCAC
>CAZUEC010000061.1:0-8971 GCA_964618865.1 uncultured Roseibacillus sp.
AGCTAAATAAACATAAGGACAAGCTAGCGAAAATTCGGTCCCCAAGCTCGGTCCCTTGTTCCACGCTAGTGCGTCATAAACGCGACTTGCTTTCTTCTCATTCCGAAGAGTGAAGCTCAATAAACCTCCGTAACCACCTTCTTTTCTCCTATGAACATCGTAGTTTTCCCGATCATTAATCTTTGGATACCAAACCTGTTCCACAGCGGCATGATTGGCGAGAAAGTCAGCAACCATTTCCCCATTTCGGTTCACGATCTTCATCCGACTCGGAAAGCCCTCCGCATTGGCTCGCAGAACACATGCATCACTCGCATAAATCCGATTTCGAGTCGGATTTCCTTCTTCCAAGGAGGCTAATAAATTTTCTCGGAACGGAGAATCCGGATTTAACCGAATCGCTCCTCCCGTGACATCCCCTTTCCCAGATATCCATTTGGTCAGACTGGTCGTGATCGCATCAACGTGGGGAAATAACTCCACATTATGATGAGAAACAACCGTGTCATCGGCCAAGAGAGGAACGCGCCCATCCCGGCAAGCTTTCGCCAATTTAATGAGATCGACCATACTGAGCAAAGGATTGCTCGGTGCTTCTACGAAAACTGCCGCAAACTCCCCTGCTCGAATTCTCGAAAGAGCCTCCTCAAAATTCTCTCCGCTCGCATCTGGCAAAAAAACGACTCCAGAACCAAAATTCTCCTGCACTTTTAGCGCGTCCACATAAGGGAAATCAAGCTGCAGAGTCTTCTTTCCTGGCGCCAACTGAGTGACCACTCGATGAAGACTGAAAAAAGCCGCCATCCCCGATTCATAAAGAAAGAGATCCGCATTCTCACAGCCAAACTTTTGAGCCAACAAGGGCAAAAGCTCCTCATCCGAGCCCAGCTCCACATGGGACAAAACATCATCGGCCATTCGACTGCTCACCACCTCTCCACTAAAACGCCAATACTGCTTCGCTCCAATATATGCGCTCTCACTAACGACAAGAGCCTGCAACCCTTCAAAACTAGCAATCCGAGTAGCAGAGGAATGCCTCTTCTCAACAAAACGCTGCGCTCTCTGTGCCGCTTCCTTAGTTGGAAACACCATCACCCGTTCCCCTTTCTGACATAAACTGGCCTCCGCCGCATCGTTGAGAATTTTGACCGAACGATTGATGTAAAAACGTGGATAGCCCGCTCTCAACTTCCGCAAAACCTTGTCCCGCTCTTCCTCATAGCCAATGACACTGGCCCAAGTCGGGAGACAAACCGAGCAAGCATGCGGAGAATCCGGCAAAGGCATTCCAAGGTCTGCGCTTTCCCAAGCAGGTTCGGTAACAATATCTCTCAAGACCGCTATTTCGAAGTGTTCACACGAAAAGAACAAGCCTCTTTCGAGGACGCAGTTCGTCAACACGAACCCACCCTCGAAAGAACCCGTTCAAAATCCTCCTCAAATGAAGAAAAACTTCTGCCATCATAAGAGCGAACCCATCCTTTCAAAAAAAAAGCCTCGGGAATCTCTCCCAAGGCTACAATGATAAAGAAAATTCCGTAAAAATGATTACGGAAGCAAATTCACCGAACGAGCTCGCTTAATTTCACGAGTGATTCGGCGATGCATTTTCGCAGAAACCCCTGTAACTCGACGAGGAAGAATCTTCCCTGTCTCACTAGTAAACTTGGAAAGAACCTCAGGATTGAGGTAGCTCACGTTTTCAAGTGGTAGATCAATGCGCTTCCTAGGCATCCGGCGGTTGGCCTTACGGAAAGCGATGCGGCGTTCGACTGTTTTCGGCTCAGACATAAATTTTTATTTGTTCTAACGAGAATTAGCGCATCTCACGATGCAACGTGCGGCGCTTCAGAAAAGGGTTATATTTCATTTTTTCAAGCCGTCCAGGAGTCCTTAAACTCTTCTTATTGCGAGTCGAGTTGTAACGAGAGGTCGGCTTGCCCTCAGCTTTCGCTTCGGTGCATTCGAGGATAATAATGTCGCGCGGCATGATTCTGTGTCGGAAAAGGGGCGGGAGACTAGCTCAATCATCAGACGCGTCAAGAGAAACCGACTTACTACTTTCAGCAAACGCTCCAAAACCATAATCCCCAGGATGAACCCCTCGGGTACGCTGCTCCGCTTCCCATTTTTCCTGATTACCGATGGTCAAACGCGCAAAAGGAAGAACTTCCAACCTTTCTTGAGGAATTTTGGCCCCATCCATCTCATCTAGACCATAAACCCCTTCATCAATTCGTTTCAGAGCCGCCTCCACCTCTTGAAGGGCATCTTTTTCCTTTGCCAGCATACTTAGCGCCAGATCGCGGTCATAAGAATCACTGCCAGCATCACCTTGGTGCTGACCATTTCCAGCATCAGAACCCTCAGAAGCAGCCTTAATCGCCTCACTTTGCACACCATGAAGGGCCTCCATTAAATCATCTCGAAGGTCCAACAGCTTTTTCTGCTGTTTTTTGATAAAGGCAGTCATCTTCACAGGAGCCGTCTTTTTCGCGGCCACCTTCACAGGAGTCGCTTCTTCCTTCACATTCGGAGCGACTTCAGCTGTTTTTTTAGCTGGAGCAGCCTTCTTTGCCGCCGCAGCCTTGGCAGGTGCAGCAGCCTTAGTCGCCGGCGTTTTCTTAGCTGCAGCAGTCTTTTTGGCCGCTGGAGCCTTCTTTGCTGCCTCCTTCTTAGCGGGAGCCTCCTTACTGGCGGCTTTTTTGGCCGTCGTCTTTTTTGTGCTTTTTTTGGCAGACATGATTGATTTGGAAAGGGAAATTATCTATCTCATTTCATCGCTAACGGGCGAAATAAGGGGCGTCAGATAAGCGGGACTTCGTGACACCGCAAGCTGAAAAATTGTCGTCTGACAGTCCACGCCAGAGTGGAAGCTTGCACTTGCTCCACTCTTTCGCGCAGTTTAATGCCCAACCACATCATGGAATTGACCGCAATTATCGAGGCTCTCATGGTCGCCTCGGACGATCCTCTCCCTTCCTCCGAAATCGCTCGCTTGATTCGTGCTCGCGTAGCCGAAATGGAAGATGAAATCCTGACTCAAACCAAAGAAAACCAAGGCGACTACTCAAATGAGCAGGAAACAAAACCAGAAGAAGAAATTTCCCCCCCCTCATTACCCGAAGAATTCAAAGCCTTAGCCGACATCCAAGATATAGATGTCATTCAAGCCATTGAGCAATTAAACGAAAGCTATCAGAATTCCGGCCGCTCCTTTCAAGCCCTCGAAAGAGCAAAAGGTTGGAAAATTTACACCTCCCCCAACTTCGGAGAATTCGTAAAACACCTCTTTCCCGGCCGTAAACCCAAGCGCCTTTCTGGACCCGCAATGGAAACTCTCGCCGTCATTGCCTATCGTCAACCAGTGACCAAGGCTGCCATCGATGCCGTTCGCGGAGTCTCTTCTGACGGCATGTTGCAAAAACTACTAGATTTGGAGTTAGTGAAAATCGGAGGCCGTGCCGACCTTCCCGGACGACCTCTTCTTTACGAAACAACCGATTATTTTTTCGAACATTTCGGAATTAAATCACCGGAGGAACTCCCCAACGCTCTCGAACTGCGCGCCCTCGAACTTCCTGAAGCCGAGGAAGAACTCGAAGAAACAACCGAAGGTGAAGAAAAACAATCCACCCTCGCCGACGCCGAAGAAGAATCAAAAACAGATCAAACCTCCACCCCTCCAAATGAGGAAGAAAAAGAAACCGAAGACTTTGCGACCCCTTCGGAAAACTCAGAACCTGAAGAAGAGCAAACCCCTGACGAACCTCAAACTAACGAACCAGACGACGAAAACTAACCTTCTCTCAATCTGGAATTATTTTGTTAGTTCTCGCTTTCAACACCTTCCTACTCCACCTTGCTCCGCTAATACTTTTCTACTGTGAACCTCGACGACATCCGCGTTCAAATCGATGCAATCGATTCCGAACTCCTCGCCCTCCTCTCCCAACGAGCTGATTTAGTTCATCAAGTTGGAATCGTTAAAAAACGAGACGGACTTCAAATCTACGCTCCCGAACGAGAAACCGCTCTTCTCCAAAAGCTAGTGGCCATGAATCAAGGTCGCCTTCCCGAACGTTCGATCAGAGCCATCTACCGCGAAATCATGTCGGCAGCCCTCGCCTTGGAAGACGATCTCAAGATCGCCTATCTCGGACCAGAAGGCACATGGACCCACCAAGCGGCCATCAAAAAATTTGGGCACTCCGTGGACTATCTTCCACAACCAAATTTCGCTGAAGTCTTCGACCAAGTCGCCCGACGCAAAGCTTCCTATGGAGTAGTACCCATCGAAAACTCCACCGAAGGAGCCGTCTCCCACACCTTGGATCTATTCGTAGACTCCCCTTTACGCATCTGCGCTCAAATCCTCCTTCGCATCGAGAACAACCTCCTCTCCGCCATCCCACGAGAAAAAATCAAAACCCTCTACTCCCATCCCCAAGTCTTCGGACAATGCAAAAATTGGATTTTACGCCACTTTCCTAACGCCGACCTAGTGGAAGTCTCCTCCACGACTCGAGCCGCAGAAATCGCCTCCGAACGCGCCTCCGAAGGAGCCGCCGCTCTGGGAGGTAAACTAGCAGCCGAACTCAATCACCTCGAAGTCATCGAATCCGCTATTCAAGACCGCGCCACCAATACCACCCGATTTTTGGTCGTCTCCGAAAAAACCTGCCCTCCCACCGGTCACGACCGCACTTCCATTCTTTTCGCAGTTCGTGACCAACCAGGCTCTCTCGTCGAAGCCCTCAAAGCATTCAACGAATTCGAAATCAATATGTCCAAAATTGAATCCCGCCCCTCCAAGCAAAAAGACTGGGAATATATTTTTTATGTCGACCTAGCCGGTCACTGCGAAGACCCCAAACTCGCCAACGCCCTCCATGGACTCGAAGCCCATTGCTCTCTCGTCAAAATTCTGGGTTCTTACCCCGATACGGAAGAATAATGCTCTTTTCCCATGATTTTCCTTGGAAAACGGCCATTTTCCACCCCTCAACCCCCTTCTCTTTTGAAAATGTTAACGAGTTCCGATATTTACAAACGCTCATTTATCGGCCACCTTATTAAGACACCCTACAATAGTTGACTAAAATTTATGGCGCGCGCATCAAATCTTACAATGTGTTCCTTCTGTGGCAAAAGCCACTCAGAGGTAAAAAAACTCATCGCCGGCCCCGGCGTCTACATCTGCAACGAATGCATCGAAGTCTGCTCCACCATCCTTGATAAAGAATTAGCCGGCGATGACCGCGACCAACTGCCTTCTCACGAAGAGCGGGAAATTCCAAGTCCCAGCGCCTTGATGAAAAAACTGGATGACTTCGTAATCGGACAAAGTCATGCCAAAAAAGTTCTCTCCGTAGCCGTTCACAACCATTACTTGCGCCTCTTCAGCCAAGGGCACGATCTGCCTGCCGAATTTGAAGAAGTCGAAGTTGAAAAATCAAACATCCTCCTCCTTGGACCAACCGGTTCTGGAAAAACTCTCCTCGCTCGCACCCTCGCCCGCCTTCTCGATGTTCCTTTCTGCATCGTCGACTCCACCAACCTCACCGAAGCTGGTTATGTCGGAGAAGACGTCGAAAACATCATTCTCCGACTCTTACAAGCTGCCGACTTCGATGTTGAAAAAGCAGAACAAGGCATCATCTACATTGACGAAATCGATAAAATCGGACGCAAAACTGAAAACGTCTCCATCACCCGAGACGTCTCTGGTGAAGGAGTGCAACAAGCTCTCTTGAAAATTCTCGAAGGCTCCATCTGCAACGTCCCCCCACAAGGTGGCCGCAAACATCCCCAACAAGAATACATTCAAGTCAACACCGAGAAAATTCTCTTCGTTTGTGGCGGCGCCTTCGTCGGCATGGAAGACATCGTCAAAAGACGCCTAGGTAGCAACTTCCTCGGTTTCCGAGCCGATCAAACCGAAAAAAACGAAGACCTCGAACAGGAAACCATCTTAGAAAAAGTCCAACCCGAAGATCTCCTTCACTTTGGACTCATTCCCGAATTTATCGGACGTCTTCCCGTCCATTCTTCACTCAATAAACTATCTCGTGAAGACTTAATAAGTATCCTCACCGAGCCAAAGAACGCCCTCGTTAAACAGTACTCGAAACAACTCGCACTCCACGGAGTTAAGCTCAAGATTACTCCCGACGCCCTAGAAGCCTTTGCTGAAGAAGCCGTAGAACGTGGCACCGGAGCCCGAGCCCTTCGTAGCATTTTCGAACGCATCATGCTCGACGTCATGTTCGAAGTCCCTTCCCGTGACGACTTGGAATCAGTAACCATTTCCCGCGAAGTCGTAGAAGGAAAGAAAGACCCCGTCCTCCGTAAAAAACGACGAGCTGCCTAGAGCGGCACCATAACCATGAAACTTCGTCTTCTCGTTCTTGCCCTCTCTTACCTGACCCTCACATCTTGCTCCCTTTTTTCTAAAAAGAACAAAATCGAAGAAGAGGCTCCATCAGAAGGTCCTGCCATTCCTCCTCCCAATCACATCGTCTCCGAACCTGAAATCACCTCCCCTCCCTCCCAAGACACGCAACCCGAGTCATCAACCGAACCAGCCAAAGAGAAAAAAGTGCAAGTCGCCAATAACCTCACTCAGTCTGGGGACTTCGTCTTCCGAGACCCCTTGAAAGATTTACCTTCCAATCAAGACATCGACACCCCCGTTATCAACTCCCCAAGCATTCCCAAACCCCTTATTGAAGAAGGCTCCAGCTTGGTCCCAGAAGCAGCTGAACCACTGCTCGTCAATCCCTGATTCGCCACCCTCGGACACCAACGTGCGCCCTCCGAAGAAATTCAAGGAGCATCCCTTCTCCTACCACCACGAGCTCACCCTCGTCATCGACTCCTTGAGCAATCTCGGCATTGGAGTCGCTCGTATTCAACTGCCCGAATCAGAAGCCGAACAAGGCCAATGGGTCATCTTTGTTCCCTTTTGCCTTCCAGGCGAAACCGTCCGTGCTCGCATCTATCGCAATGACTCCAATTGCTCCCACGCCGACCTTCTCGAAATCTTAGAACCATCTCCCGATCGAGTAGAACCCAAATGCCCTCTCTTTGGCTCCTGTGGTGGCTGCCAATACCAACACCTTTCATACCAAAAACAGCTTCACTGGAAGCGCCAGCAAGTCTCCGAACTCGCACAAAGACTCGCCGGTCTCACCATTCCAGTTCTCGAACCTGTTCCCTCCCCTAAAGAGTGGCACTATCGCTCCAAACTCACCCCCCACTTCAACAAACCCAAAAATGGGGAAATCGGACCCATCGGTTTTCTCATGCAAGGAAATCGCAGTCGTCTCATCGATGTCCCCCAATGCCCAATCGCCATGGAAGCGATCAACGAAGCCTTTCCCGCCATTCGTGAAGACGCAAAAAAACGAGCTTCAACCTTCAAAAAAGGGGTCACCCTCCTCCTCAGAGCACATTCCGAAGGAATCGAAACCAACCATCGCGCCGTCATTAGTGAACAAGTAAACGGACTAAATTTTCACTTCTTAGCTGGAGATTTTTTTCAAAACAATCCCTTCATTCTTCCCCGTTTTGTTGACTACGTCGCCAACGAAGCCGCTCAAGATGGCTGCACCCGTCTCGTCGATGCTTATTGTGGTTCGGGCCTCTTTGCACTCTCGCTCGCTCACCGATTCGAGCAAGTTGCAGGAGTCGAAGTCTCCGAATCATCAGCCGACTTCGCCCGTAGGAATGCTGAACTCAACCATCTCCACAACGTCCAAATCCTCACCTCATCCGCCGAAGGAATATTTCAAGACCTCACTTTTAACGGTCAAGAAACAGCGCTCGTCATCGATCCTCCCCGCAAAGGCTGCACCCCAGGCTTTCTAGCACAACTGACTCAATTTGGTCCTCGCCGCGTCGTCTACGTCTCCTGTAATCCCGCCACTCAAATGCGCGACTTCGTTCAACTCCACGAAGCAGGCTACTCCGTCGAAAAAATCCAACCCTTCGACCTCTTTCCCCACACTCGACACCTCGAATGTGTCGCCACCCTCACCCGGGCTTAATTAGCCGCCCTTGCAACGCAAACCTTGGTCCATCCCCATTGCCGGATTTTCCTCTCCAGTCTCACCCACAATCACGGCCGGAACCCCTGCAACGGTCGTATGAGCCGCAACATCATCCAGCACCACACTGCCCGCTCCAATTTTCGAGTTTTCACCAATCTCGACCCTCCCTAAAATTTTCGCTCCCGCCCCAATCAAAACCCCCGATCGCACAATCGGATGACGAGCTCCTGTCGCTTTCCCCGTCCCACCCAAAGTCACCTCGTGGAGAATTGAAACACGATCCTCAATAATTGCCGTTTCTCCCACCACAAAACTAGTAGCGTGATCCAACATAATACCACAACCAATCTGAGCAGCAGGATGAATATCCACTCCAAACACCTCACTAGCGAGACTCTGAAAGTAATAAGACAAATGCCTCCGCTCATTTTTCCAAAGCTGATGCGAAATCCGATAGGTAGAAATGGCCGCAAACCCCTTAAAAAACAGTAACGGCTCCACCAGACTATCACAGGCCGGATCTCGAGAAAAAATCGCCGTAATATCTTCTGCCGCGCTTTTCAATAAACTCGGATGTTCCTGAAAAACCTCCCGTAAAAGCGGCTCCACCTCCTCTCGCCCCATATCTTCTCGCGCTAACTTTCGAGCCAATCGAGCCGAAAGCGCCTGCCCAAGGCATTCCGAATCTAAAATCACCCCCTTCACCAACGGCTTCAAACGGCGCTCCTTATCATAGATCTCCGTGGCTTCCTCCCGGATAGTCTCCCAAAGCTTATCCAACGCCACAGTATGATTCTCACAAACTCGAGGTCCCTTACCGCTGGCTTCCTTAGCCTCTTCATGCTTTTCTTTCATCAGTGAGGATTTCACAAAAATTGGAATATGCCTGCCGAGCAGCCATTCAGTTGGCCAAA
>CAZUEC010000062.1:0-8761 GCA_964618865.1 uncultured Roseibacillus sp.
TCAAGAAATTCTCTCTCGGCGATAAACGAACGAACTTTTGGAAAACGGTCTAGCCTAGGAGGCGAGTTGCTTGTCGGTGAGCGTGGGAATTGGCCGCTAAAAGAAATGAAGCGGGATGGTGTCTTGAGAGTTCGCTCTCCTGATTGGTCAGGTTGCTAAGTTCTATTGAGCTGCTTTGCGAATTGCCTCTAGAGCTTCTTTAGGGCTAACGGGGCCTTCGAGCATGATTGCTGGTTTGGAAGGGTCAGCGGGGTAAATCAGATTTACGGGAATGACTGAGCGATCGGCTCTTGCTAGGTCTCGTTTAATTTCTTGGGTTCGATCTAAAGTGTCGTCGGTCATGTCGGCTTGAACCAACTCCACTCCTAATCGCTTGATTTCCGCAAGAACTGTTTCGTTTGAGAAGACACGCCCCTCGTTTTGCTTGCAGATGAGTCACCAATCGGCGGTGTAATCGACCCAGACAATTCGTTTCTTTGCTCGTGAATCTTCTACTTTACCAGGTTGCCAAGCGACCCAGCCATGACTGGTGCTGGTGCTTTGAGCTTTTGTGTTCGTGGCTAGATAGAGGAGATAAAGCCCTCCGACGGCGATTGCGAAGGGCAGGAGTCTTCCCGCAAAAATACGGACCTTGGGTTTACGGTGGGGAAGGGACCAATGCCCGAAGAAGTAGAGCGCGAGTCCGATGACGACTAATGCCATTACCATTAGAGCTAATCCGTCGGAGCCGGTCTGAGTGCCGAAGGTTTTCATGAAGAAGGCGACGGTTGCAAACAAGGCAAAGGACATTGTGATCTTGAAGGTTTCCATCCAAGCTCCAGGACGAGGGAGTTTGTTGATGAGAGCGGGGAAGAATGATAATAGAAGGTAGGGTAAGGCGATGCCTAAGGCAAAGATGGTGAATAGGAAGAGTGCGATTCCTGCGGATTGGGCTAAGGTGTAACTCATGGCGGCTCCTAAGAATGGGCCCGAACATGGAGTTGCGATCAAAGTGGTGAGTACTCCGCTAAAGAAGGAGCCTGAATATCCTTTTTTCTTCACGCCTTGTCCTGCGCTAGTGAGGCTGGTGCCCATTTCGAAGACTCCTGCCATGTTTAAGCCGAGAACAAAGAGAAGGAGAATGATGGAGGCGACAAAGTAGGGGTTCCCCATTTGTTGTCCCCAGTTGACATCCCTTCCGAGAGAGAGTTTGAGGAAAAGGATAATACTGGCGAGCACCCACATGGAAACGACGAGTCCTGCGGTAAAGGTGATGCCGTGAAGTTTGATTTTTTTGGGGTCATTTCCGGCTTGTTCAACAAATCCCATGACTTTGAGTCCGAGAACTGGGAATACGCAGGGCATGAGGTTGAGGAGAGTTCCGCCGATGAAGGCCCCTACGAGAGCGGTCCAGAGAGTAGTTTTGACGGTCTCTTTGAGAGAGACGAATTGGATTTTTTCTGAGGGCTGATAGAGTCCTGCCATGGCAGCAATTGCTTCTGGGGAGTCCTCGATGGTTGATAAATGGTTGTCGTTTTCGATTTGAGTAATTTCGGCTTTGCCTTTTCGTGCTGTGGTTATGAGGTAGCTCACTGAGCCATCAGTCAGAATTCCCTGTAATTCATCGAGGATTGGACCAGGTTTGGCGTCGAAGTCGGAGATTCCTTGATTACGAGAGACGACAAGAACAATGGTATCATCTTTCTGAGAGGCTTTCTGAGGCTCTTGGACGCTTACTTGGCCATCGAAATCGAAGAACTGAAGGTGGTCTGTTTGAAGATTATCAGCAGGAGAAATCTGGAGAGTGATGGTGTTATCGACTTCATTGGCTTGGACCGTTAGATTACTCTTTGGGTTGGGATAGTGAGTTCGTGCAGTTTCGAATTCGGAAATGAATTTGGAATCGATTTGTGATTCGGAGGTGGCTGTTAGTTTTTGGGATTTTTGGGTTTGTTCGAATTTGCAACCATTGTCGTCACAAATTTGCCAACTGGCTTTTAGGGTTATCTCGCTGGTGGTGCCGAGTGGGATCTCCGAGGGGGGGGTGATTTGATAAAGGTGATGAATTGTTCCTTCGTAGCCTATGCTCTTGAAACCAAAGGAATTTGCTAAATGAGGAGTGGGCCAGCCGAGGTATTCGACATGGAATCCTTTTGGAAGAGTCCATTCGGCAGTGAGGACTTCTCCGATGAGGCCGGTATTGATGTAGTAGCTGTGCCAGCCTTGAGGGTGAGTTAACTTGAGTGCTACAGTGAATGGTTCGCCGGGGGCAAAGGTGGAGGTTTCTGAAAAGAATTCAACTTGAGTTCCGTTTGGGCTTTCCCCACTGGGAGCTAGGGAAAACGGATCGATGTCTTGCGCAAAAACCGTGCTGATGGCCGGGAGCAGGCTTAGAATTAAAAGGCAAAAAAATTTCATCAGAGTGCGAAGTTATCTTTAAGAGGAAAGGACCGCAATTTCATTCCCTTGAATCTAAAGTATTCCATTTAGGCAAAGGAGCTAATGCCGTTTTTTGGCATTTCGTGATTCTGTTGGAGCTTAGCCACAAAAAAGGCTTCGTGTTCGAAGCCTTTTTTCAAATTGGTATCGGGGAGAAGGTTGATTTTAGAATTGAGGAGAGAAGACCTGTTGGGGCTGTGTATTTGGGTTTTGCTGTTGTAAAACATAGCCTCCGCCTTGTTGAAGGTCTTGATTGTTGCCAACCGCAGCTCCGGTAGCGGCACCTAGAAGGCCTCCGATGACTGCTCCTCGAGTTCCATTTTCGTCGCCAACGTTGTTTCCAATGATGCCGCCTGCTAAGGCTCCGCCAACACTACCGATAGCGACGCCACGCTGTAGGTTATTTTGAGGGGCGCAATTGCTCAGGCTGAGGGCTGCGAGGAGGGCAATACTGCCGGTAATTCGTTGAGTTTGCTGTGCTTTCATTATTTAAGATAAGTTAACTAATATTCGGAGAGAGTCAAATTGTATTTTTCTCTCTGCTTCAGATGATTGAACTTAAGATGTTGAAAGTTTATTCAAGATTTCTTGAATCAGCTTAGGGCCTTTGTAGATGAAACCAGTGTAAAGTTGGAGTAGAGTGGCACCGGCGTTGAGTTTTTCGAGGGCATCGTCTGCCGTCATAATTCCTCCCACTCCGATGATGGGAACTTTGGTTCCGAGTTCGGAATGAAAAGTGGCAATGACTTTAGTGGAGAGTTCGGTTTCGGGTGCACCTGATAGTCCGCCTTGTTCATTGGCAAGGCGATGTCCTTCGATCTGTTTGCGGTCGATGGTGGTGTTGGTGGCAATGAGGGCATCCAATCCTCCGTCAGTGAAGATACGACCTAATTCTCGAATATGGTTTTCGGGTAAGTCGGGGGCAACTTTAAAGGCGATGGGGACGTGACGTCCACTACTGGCCTTGAGCTTTTCGCGTTCTTGTTGCAGGGCGTCGAGTAAGCGAGCAGTCGGTTCGGCAGCTTGTAAGTCGCGCAGTCCAGGGGTGTTAGGTGAGGAGAGATTGATGGTGACGTAGTCAGCGACAGCGTAAGCGGCACGAAAGGCAATGAGGTAGTCATCGAGTGCTTTTTCGTTGGGAGTGTTTTTATTTTTACCGATATTGAATCCGACTGGTCCTTGGAAGCTTTGACGGTTACGGACGTTTGCGACTCCGGTATCAATGCCTGGGTTATTAAAGCCCATGCGGTTGATGAGAGCTTGATGCTCTGGGAGGCGGAAGAGGCGAGGTTGAGGGTTTCCAGGCTGGGGACGTGGGGTGATGGTTCCGACTTCGATGAAAGAAAAGCCAAGACGGCCGAAGGCATCGATGGTGTTTCCTTCTTTATCGAGGCCTGCCGCTAGTCCGATGGGATGGTCGAAGGTTAGCCCCATGCATTGGATGGGTTTGGCAGCTGGGAGTTTTGGGCTGAAGGGAGTGAGGAGTTTCATTTTTTCCGCCGCACGCAGGGAGGAAAGAGAGAGGTTGTGAGCTTTTTCGGCATCGATGGTGAAGAGGAGACTTTTGAGAAGTGGGTAAGCGTAAGTGAGCACGGTCGCGGGTAGTTTTGGGTAGTTTTTGCCTGAAAGCCAATCCTGATTGTGGCAAGTCAGGTCAAGGTTGTCGTTTGTTTGAGGCGACAATTGGAGCTGATTCGATGCTTCGAAATTCGATGCTGAATGGGTCTTTCTCTGTGTAGGAGATGGCAAGGTTCAACGGCAGGCTGTGCCATCGAGGGAGGGGTCATATTCGGGCTTTTTGCCTTCTTCGGCAGGCTCGAAGGAGGTGCCGCAACCACAGGAACGAGCGGCGTTGGGATTGGTGATCTTGAAGCCGGCGTCTGAGAGGCTATCGGAGTAATCTAAAACCGAACCGGAGAGGTGGTCCATTGAATCGGCTGCGATGAGGACGCGGGCGCCATCTTCTTCAATAATGGTGTCGCCTTCTTGAGGTTCGCTGACTCGCATGGTGTAGGCGAGACCGGCGCAGCCGCCTCGTTCAATTGCTAGTCGTAGGCCTGCGGTGGGGGCGGCGTCTTTTTTTGCGAGCAAGTCTTTGAGGGCGAGAGCTGCCTTGGGAGAGAGGGTGACCATGGGGGGAGATTAATCTGCGTTGGGAGTTTTTCCAATGAATAGTGAGGTTCTTATTTTAAGGTTTGGAGGAAGGATAAGAGGTCTTCGAGTTCTTGGAGTGGAATGACTCCTTCAAAAGAGGGCATGGCGGGGGCGAAATCTGGTGCGATTTCGGCGTTGGGATTGAGGATCGATTCGCGGAGTTTGGCTTTGGAGAGTTGCTTGGCGACGCCATTGAGAGGGGGGCCTACCAGTTTTTGATTTTGCAAGGAATGGCATCCGATACAGCCATATTGAGTAAAAAGGGTTTTCCCTCGTTTGGGATTTCCGGGGGTGAGTTGTGGTCGATTCTCTTGCGCTTGAGCGAGCTTTAATAAGTCTTCTTCGTTGGCAAGGGGAAGGTGGTTTGGGCGAGTATAGAGATGGATGGGGAAGGTGGTTTGGGACGTGCTGATATTGAGTTGTAAATCGAGCAGGTCGGAATGACGAAGGGGTTCGAAGCTGATTTCGAAAGTTTTGCGGTTAGCGGAGAGTTGAAATTTTTTAGCTGCAAACTGATGTTCTCCGGGTTTTCCATCCCAGAGGTAGTGACCGGAACCATATTTAGGGGTGCGTTTAATGTTAAAAAGTCGAAGCGTGGGGTTGCCGGGGGTGATGGTTTCTTCTTGGGTGAGAGGACGGTTGAAGGTGATCTTAAGGGAGTTGTCTGTGACTTCGAGTTGGGTGGGAGTTGGGAAGTTTTGGTTTTGTGCAATGGAGGCGAGGCCGACGAATTTTGGAGTGGTTGGAAGGTAGCCGGAAATTCCCAGTCCAGTGAGGTAGAGGTGCCCAGATTCGGGGTGGGTGGCTCCATTGAGGGCGGGGAAGTCGAGCTGGAGGGGGAGTTGCCAAGAGAAGGGTTGTCCTTCTTTCGGGGTTTCGATTGCAAAGAGGCGTCCGTTCCAAGAGACTTGTAAAAAGGTGTTGGGAATGTCGGGGAAGGCTTTGCTGGAGGTTGTGCAAAAAGCGGCGCTGGAACGATTGGCTTGATAAGGATACCAGAGTAGAGGGGGAGTCGCTGTTTTTCGTTTTTTGAAATTGGTGGGTTCGAAGCCGAGGTAAGGGGTTTCGTTAGAGATAAGGTGGAGAGGAGAACTAGGAATATAGTGACCTTGTTGATCAGAGGCGAAGACGGTTCCGTCCGATCGCAGGCCGACGTAGGGAAGACGCAGTCCGTCGGCGAGAACGGTGGCGGTTTTGCCGTCTGAAGAGATGTGAAGAATCGTGCCTCGGTGTTCGGAGAGTTCGTTTTCGATGTTGTTTTTTTCGGGTTCAAAGATGCCGCCTTTGGCAATCAGGAAAGAGCCGTCGGCCCCTATTGCGAGGGAGGTGGCATAGTCGCGGGTGTGGAGGGTTTGAAGAAAGGCGTCGGAGGCATTGTGGAATCGGTCGATATGGCCGTCGTTATTGCTATCGATGAGTTCGGTGATGCCGTCGCGTCCGAGAGTGAAGAGCCGATCTTGATGGTCGACTTCAATGGCGATAGGTTCAAAAAGGCCGGTGGCAATTCGAGTCCAAGTGGATGTTTCTTTTTCGCAATTTTCAATTCTCCAGACATCACCATCCAATGTTGTTAGAAATGCGTCTCCGTTTGTTTTGAAGGCAAGATCTGTGGCTCGGATTGGGCGTTCACTCTTGGGGGGGAAGATGAGAGAGCGAGTTGTGAATGGGGGTTTTTCTTGTGGCTGGTGGTTTTCCACGGAATAGGCGGTTGGGAAGATGATTTTTGGTTCTTCCGTGATGAGGGGCTGGGGTTTTGTGAGTATTAGTTTTCCGTCTGGTTGATGGCTAATCTTTAAGTTGTGAAAGCCTTGCCCAAAAAAATCATTTCCTTCGATTTTGACCTGGTGTTCAAAGAGGCTGTTTTGACTCGATGTCACGAGTTCGGAGACAATTGTAGAATCTAAGCGATACCGAATGAGAGGTCGGTTTCCGCTGAGGGTGATTCCTATCCATTCTCCTGCTGCGGGCGAGAGGGGGCCAAATTTTTGTCTGGAGGGTTTTGGAGTTTTTCTTTGAGGGTTCGTGAAATTGGGATCGATGATGAGGATCTTTCCTAGGAGTCGTGGTGCTCTTTTGGCTTTTGCCTTTTTATCGGGAAAGGAAACACCGGCCATGGAGTCATAGGTTATGGGGGCTGTTCCTGGGGGGGCTTCCCAGACGACGGCCCAATGCAAGGTGTCGGGATCGAAGCAAGCCCAGCGGTTTCGGTAATGGAGGGGAATGAGGATGCCGCGTCGGACGAAGTGCTCATGGCCTTCGTGTTCGTAGACAAGAGCGGAGCGGAGAAAGGGGGTTTCGGGTTCTAGGAATCCGTTTTCAGGGAGTTTTTTTTTTGGAGGAGCTTTGTCAGATTGGAGGAGTTCGAACCAGTTCAGGCGGGTGCAGTCTGCGGAGCGTTGAGGTTTGTGAGGAGAGACAAAGCCGATGGCATTGGTTTCTTTGAGGTTGGGGGTTTCTTGTTCTGTTCCGATGGTGATGGTGTTGGGATCGAGAGTGAGCCAAGTGGATGCGGAGAGTTTGAGTGTTTGTTCGTTCCATTCGTTTTGATTTTCGAGAGCTTCTTTACGGATGAACCATTTGTTGTCGATGCGAAGGGCGAGGTGAAGTTTTGATTGTCCGACGTTTTTGGAGCCTACTTTAACGAACCAATCAGAGGAGGAGAGGTTGAGTTTTTCTTTGAAGTCAAAAGCGAGGAGGGTTGGTCCGGAGCATTCGCCATTCCAGACGTAATGAGGGTCGTTTTCGATTTCGGGGTGATAGGACAGTTTGATTTTGTCTGCACCGGGGCCGAGGCGTTTGAGGGTTAAGAAGTCGGAGGTGAGATCCTCGTTGGTGACGGGGATGTGAGCGGCGACGTCGTCGCGGAAGTCTTCTCGGAAAATGGGTTGCGCGAGCAGGGTGGAGCAAAGAGTTAGAAGAATGAATGAGAGGGCTTTCACGTGGGAGTAGTTGGCCTAACTACCTTAGGAAGGGGGGTGGATTTATCAAGGGAAGAGTGCCTTGCGTGAGATTGCTAAAGGGAGGGAATTTACTTGCAGGAGAATGAGGGAGAGGTATTTGAAGAGGCGAATTATGGCTATTGAAGTTGATTTGATTGGAGTTGGTTCGCCGGTGGTAGATTTGTTGGCGCATGTGAAAGAGGATTTTTTGGCTGAAGTGGCGGGGGATAAAGGAGGGATGGAGTTGGTTGATGCGGCGGTTTTGACAGAGTTAACTGAGAAGTTGGAAGGTGCGCCCAAGCAGGCGGCAGGGGGAAGTGCGGGCAATACTGCCTTCGCGGCCGGAAAGTTAGGGACGAAGGTTGGCTTTCTGGGGAAACTTGGAAATTGTGCAGCGGCTCAATTTTACCAAGATCGATTTGCGGAAATTGGGTCTGATTTGTCGCGTTTTAAAAAAGGAGAGGTGCCGAATGCGAAGTGTCTTTCGTTGGTGACTCCTGATTCGGAACGGACGATGCGGACGGATTTGGGGGCGGCGATGACTTTGGCGCCGGAGGAGGTTTCGGAGGAAGATTTTAAGGGAGCGAAGCATGTGCACATGGAGGGTTATCTTTTGTTCAATCGTGATTTGATGAAGAAGGTTCTTGAGTCGGCAAAAGCGGCGGGGTGCACCACTAGTTTGGATATGGCTTCCTTTGAGGTGGTGAAGGCTTCGGAAGAGGTGTTGTCGGAATGGTTGAAGGATTATGTCGATATTGTGTTTGCGAATGAGGATGAGGCGGCAGCTTATTTTCCGGATTTAGGGAAAGATTACAAAGCGATGGCTGCTGCTTTCGGAGAAATTTGCGAAGTCGCGGCGGTGAAGTTGGGGAA
The DNA here is from genome assembly GCA_964618865.1 of uncultured Roseibacillus sp. Classification (GTDB taxonomy): domain Bacteria; phylum Verrucomicrobiota; class Verrucomicrobiia; order Verrucomicrobiales; family Akkermansiaceae; genus Roseibacillus. The sequence continues at coordinate 8,385 of CAZUEC010000062.1, forward strand.
GGATGGTTCTTTGATTGCAAGGGGGGGAGAAGTCGAATTCGTGGAGCCAATTGTGATTGAGCAAGCGATTGATACTACTGGAGCAGGTGATTATTGGGCTGGAGGATTTTTGTATGGATGGTTGCAAGGGAAGCCGCTGGCGACCTGCGGTCGTTATGGTTCGATTATGGGAGCCGAAGTGGTGCAAGTGTTAGGTGCTTCGCTTTCGGAAGAGAAATGGCAAGAATTAGTGGGGAACTTGGATCGTTACGTCGGATAACTTTGAGGAGGGCTTGGGGAGCGAACTTTTGTTTGCTCCTGGGCTTTTGATGACTAACTAGGTTGGCGAACTGAGGTTCGCAGTTTTCAAGAGGAGGTTTTTGAAAATTAAAGGAAGT
>CAZUEC010000063.1:0-8757 GCA_964618865.1 uncultured Roseibacillus sp.
TGAGAGCTTGTCCCATCAGAGAGTCGTGTTTTCTCACAACATGCGTCCTTGTTAAAAAGTCGCAGTATATTTGCCGGATAGGACGATGTCGCGTCACCCGCAGCCTCTAAACGGCGTGCACACTATTGCTAGCCAAGATTCCACCAAATAGGGAAACTTAAGAAGGTCTAGGCTACGAACATGCTACTGCTCATGCAGCAGCACTCATCGTCTGGACACAAATCAATTCAATCAAGCTGAACGAGGCGTCCTCAGGCAAAAATCACCCCATATCGAGGAGGTGGAGAATCAAGATCTAGATTCACCTCAGAAGGAGGTAGATACGACTGTGCAAATAGACTCAAGGTTCTATCAGACAGAAAAAATCTTTTTGAAACAGTGTTTTGAGCAAAGAGCGGCGCTTGCTTCTTATGAGACTTAGCAGGGCTAGAGGGCGCTTCTTCTTCAGGCGAGCCTGATTCAGCGGCCTTAAGGCTTTCTGCCAGCTGACAAAATTTGCAAGGGTGCTCACCACTAAACGTATTTTCGAGAGCTTTTGTGACAGAAGCGGTCTTCGAGAATTCTGTAGGAATCATTGTTGCCCAACCAACCACTTGAACAAGAGTAGGACCTAAACCACAAGAAAGGGCAGTGAGACCAACGAGAAGTAAGCGAGCCAAGAATAGGACTCGCTTGCTCAGGCTACTTGTAAAAGTGGACTTCAACTACGTTTGCAGAGCCGCTGGTATATGACTACGAATCGACCGTCAAGAATTAGCAGGCTTCATTCTAAATAGATGCAAATTAAGCCTAGAAATCATCTCCAACACCCTATTCTTAAGAAGGCGGAACCAAGTCTGAAATACCTAACTGCTCAGGTAACGCCGTGCGAGGACGCCAAGTGAGAATTTCAGGAGCTTCTCTACCAACTAAGACAGTGTGTTCAAAGTGAGCAGAGTTAGCGCGATCAAAAGTCACCATCGTCCAACCATCCGCGAGAGTATCGACGTGTGAAGTCCCAGCATTCACCATCGGCTCAATAGCGAGAATCATGCCAGCCTTGAGAATAGGAGATCGTTTACCCATAGGGCGGTAGTTAGGGACTTGGGGCTCTTCGTGAAGCTCTTTTCCCACACCATGACCAACGAGGTCACGCACGACTGTAAATTTGAATTTGCGGACGTAACTATTTACACTCCCACAAAGATCCCACAGACGATTCCCCTCCACTGCATACTCAATAGCATTGAAGAGAGATTGCTCGGTAGCAGCAAGAAGAGTCTTTGTGTTTTCGTCAATTTCACCTACTGGAATTGTAGTTGCATTATCACCAATCCAACCATTCTTAAAAATCCCAACATCAATTTTCACAATGTCACCCTCCTTCACCTCTTGCTCATCCCCGATGCCGTGAACCACGCATTCATTGAGACCGACACAGATATTTCCAGGAAAACCGCGGTAATTGAGAAAGGCGCTGGTGCAACCATGCTTTTCGATTTCGCGAGCTGCAAACTCATCAATCTCCTTAGTCGTTTTCCCCGCTTCGATAAAAGCAGCGGTTGCTTGCAAAATCTCGGACGCAGTTTCTCCCGCCGATCTCATCATCTTGATCTCTTCGGCATTTTTAATGGGGATGCGATTCTTTTTCTTCTTAGCCATCTAGGTAATTTGATGCGCAATTGCGGCGGCGACCTCCTCTCGAGAACCACTGCCATTGATGGTTATAACTTGCGTACGTTGTTGCAGAAATTCAAGCGCTGGGATCGTGAGAGTTTGGTAGGCCTGCAATCGTTTTTCAAAACCTTCACTTGAATCATCGGCTCGGGCTTCGAGCTCGGAACTGCCACACTTCGGGCAGACTTGGTGAGCGCTTGTAGTGCTCGCCCCACAGCTCTTACATTCTCGGCGAGTGGAGACTCGTACGCGCAACTCTTCCATCGGGACGGAAAGATGAATGATAACGAGTTCACTCTCTCGTTCTGTAGCTTGAGGGAACGCGCCCTGGTCAGTCGCAGATATCAAGGAAGCCTCGCAGAATGCTTCCGCTTGCGGAATACTCCTCGGAAAACCATCCAGAAGCCAACCGTTAGAATGATCTCCAACCCAATCTTGCACTAACTCAATGGCCAGAGAATCGGGCACGTATTGATTCGCATCGAGAAAGACTTTGGCTCGGAGGCCCAATGCAGTGCCTTTTTCGATTTCACGTCGCAGTTGCGCTCCAGTGCTGAGATAGGCAATCCCTAATCTCTCCGTCAGCAAACGACCTTGCGTTCCTTTGCCGGATGCCGGTGGTCCCAGCAAGGCAAAGCAGCGCTTGCTGGTCATGATGTTACTTGGCAATCCAAGCTGCGATTCCGAGAACAATCATCACAGAAACGAAGACCAGAAGCCAAACGATAATCCCACTAGAAGCAGAAGTTCCGGTAGCCTGACGACGCTCAATACGTCCCTTGAGCTTCCCTTTACGCAAGAAGCCATCGTAGTTCCGCTGCAGAAGGTGAGTCTCAATTTGACGCATCATATCGAGCAGGACTCCAACCAAGATGAGTAGGCTCGTTCCACCAAAGAACTGAGAAACCAAGCCTGGCAACTTGAAGGTTTGAGTCACCAAAGCCGGCAAAACGAAAATAATAGTCAAGAAAATGGCTCCCGCAAAAGTGAGGCGGGTCATCGTAAAATCGAGGAATTCCGCAGTCGGCTTACCAGGACGAACCCCAGGAATGTATCCCCCACCCTTTTTGAGATTCTCGGAAATCTCGCTAGGCTGAAACATGGTTGCGACCCAGAAGTAGCTGAAGAAGAAAATCATGAGACCCGCAATCACGTAATAAGGCCAATTGCCGGGATTAAACCACTGTTGAAAGTCTGCTACCCACGCGGCATCAGGAAAAATCTGACTCACCAAGAGGAGAGGAAGATTCAGAACTGCACTCGCAAAAATGATAGGCATCACCCCAGCATAGTTCACCTTTAACGGTAAATACTGAGTGTGTCCCGTCATCTGCTTTGCACTCCGATTACTAGCCCGTTTCGCATACTGGACTGCTATTCTTCGCTGTGCTTGCGTGATCGCAATGATCGCGGCAGTGATAAATAATAAGAAGGCCACTAGACCAACCAAAGTCATTGCTTGGAACGGACTCGACTCTCCATCAGTCCCGATGAAAGTCTGCCAAGCTTGAGTCAAACCACCAGGGAGAGCAGCAATGATATTGACAGAAATAATCAGCGAAATTCCGTTTCCAATCCCCCGCTCGGTGATCTGATCACCTATCCACATCAGGAACATCGTTCCCGCAATGATGGTCAGTACAGCCATACAAACAAAACCCCATCCCCAGTCGGGCACTAGATCACGGCCTACTTTTTCGATCCCATCCATGTAAATAATGGAAGCTGGATTCTCGAGAGACTTAGCTAATAAGAAGCCCTGAACCCCTGCGATGATAATCGTCAGGATCCGAGTGTATTGGTTAATCTTTTGCTGACCACCTTCTTCACGCTTAAGCTTTGCCAGCTTGGGAATCACTGCCGACATCAGCTGCATCATAATCGATGCTGAGATGTAAGGCATAATACCAAGGGCAAAGAGAGCCGCATTCTGAAGAGCTCCACCAGAAAAGACGTTTAACAAGGCTCCTAAATGAGCACTTGCTGACGAGCCTTCTTCATTGGCTCGAATTTCTAACCATTCCTTGATGACGGTAGAATCGACTCCAGGAAGAGAAATATTCACCCCCAAACGAACGATGACGATCATCACCAAAGTGAAAATGATGCGGTCCCGTAATTCGGGAACCCTCCAAGTGTTAGCAAAAGCCGAAATCATTGCGTGTTAAAAAATGAGTAGAGAAACTATGGAAAAATCCCAAGGGCTTCAGAAGAATCCGAAGCACGACTTGGGAGTCTAAATCGAAATTAAAAAATTATCCGAGGTCTACCGAGCCGCCAGCCTTCTCAATCTTCTCCTGAGCAGTTTTGCTTACGAAGTCGACTTTGAAAGTGAGCTTTTTGGTGAGATCCCCTTGGCCAAGTACCTTAACGGCATCGTAGACTCCCTTCATGAGATTACGCTCACGGAGGGTTTCTTCGCTGACAGTTTCACCGTCTGCGAATTTTTCTTCAATACGCGCCAAGTTTACCACCGCGATTTTGTCTCGGAAGGTAAAGTTGTTAAAACCGCGCTTAGGCAAACGACGATGAAGAGGCATCTGGCCACCTTCGAAACCGGGGCGAATCGTGCCACCGGAACGGGACTTCTGCCCCTTATGCCCTTTACCGGAAGTCTTTCCAAGGCCAGAGCTTTCGCCCTTACCAAGACGTTTGGTACGATGCTTAGCGCCAGGATTGGGCTGTAAATTGTGCAAGTTCATGATCCAGGTTACTTTTCAAATAGAAGTTAAATTGCCTTACTCTTCTTCTTCCCACGGAGAGAATAAATCTGATCGCGGTTACGAAGTTCGGAAAGGGCCTTAAGAGTCGCTTTCACCACATTGGCGTGGTTGTTAGAGCCAAGTGATTTTCCGAGAACATCCTTAATGCCGACTGCTTCGCAGACCGCACGCACACCTCCACCAGCAATAACACCGGTTCCGGGAGAAGCAGGCTTGAGAAGCACGATACCACCACCATAGGCAGCTTGCACTTCATGAGGAATGGTTCCCCCATCCAGCTTCATAGGCTCAAGATTTCGTTTCGCAATTTCACTTGCCTTTTTGATACACTCGGCGACTTCGTTCGCTTTTCCGAAACCGAAGCCAACTTTACCAGCTTCGTCTCCAGCAACAACGAGAGCAGAGAAACTAAAGCGACGACCACCCTTCACAACTTTCGCACAGCGATTGATGAAGACCACTTTTTCTACCAAGCCATCATCTTCCTCTTCGTCGCGGCGACCACGGCCTCCGTCTCGACGACCACCAGGGCCTCCTCCGCGATTGCCACCAGGTCCACCAGGGCCACGATTACCACCACCGCGATTGTCGCGACGGTCAGGAGAACGCCTGTCACCACGGTTATCTCCAGATGGAGCAGTGCCTTCGGTCTTGGCCGCTTCGGGCTTCGCCTCTGGAGCGGGAGTTTTTGCCTCTTCGGGCTTCTTGTCGTTATCTTCTGACATCGTTCTTCAATTAAAATTTCAATCCTCCCTCACGAGCCGCATCAGCCAAGCTCTTGATTTTACCATGGAATAAGTGACCGCCTCGGTCAAAGACAACCGTGGACACTTTGGCTGCTTGAGCACGCTCAGCAATGAGCTTGCCCACCTTCTCAGCGACTTCCCGACTCGCGGTCTTAGCTTCCACTTCTTTGTCGAGACTAGAAGCCTGACAAAGAGTTTTGCCTACGGAGTCATCAATCAACTGCACATAAACATTCTTGTTAGAGCAATGGACTGCGAGGCGAGGGCGCTCTGCGGTGCCAACCACTTTCTTACGAATCCTCTGATGGACGCGTTGGCGAATTTTCTTACGATTTAAAGTACTCATCTTGGTGGTTTTCCTTACTTGCTCACGCTCTTACCGGCCTTACGACGGACATACTCGCCTACGTAGCGAACTCCTTTTCCTTTATAGGGCTCAGGTGGATAGTAACGACGCACTTCTGCAGCGAACTGTCCGACGAGCTGTTTATCAATACCCTCAACCTTAATCTTGGTGTTGTCCGTGACAGTCACAGTCAAACCTTCTGGGATGGGGTGCAAAATGGGGTGAGACTTACCAAGACTGAGGTCGAGGTCTTTCCCTTTAAGAGCGGCCCGAAGACCAACTCCTTGAATTTCCAGTTCCTTGACGAAGCCTTCAGAAACTCCCGTAATCATGTTCTGAACAAGACTACGAGAAGTGCCGTGAAGGGCTCGTTTCTCACGCTTATCATCAGCTCGAGTGACGGTCAAAGAACCATCTTCTTCTGAGACTTCGATTCCTTCCGGAAGAGTCCACTCTAGCTTTCCTTTGGGGCCTTCCACTGTAACGTGGGGACCATTGTTCGCGATCTTCACTTTCTCGGGAAGAGCGATTGGTTTGTTTCCTACTCGTGACATCTGTTTCGTTCTTTCTGTCTGAGGTTTACCAAACCATGGCTAGCAATTCGCCGCCTACGTTTTCACGCTTAGCCTGCGTCCCAGTCATCACTCCACGAGAGGTGGAGAGGATGGAGATCCCAAGACCATTCAACACGCGAGGCACTTCGCCCGCACCGACATAATGACGACGACCTGGTCGCGAGACGCGCTTGAGGTCAGTCAAAGCTGGGGTGCCCTCCACATACTTGGCGGTCACCTTAAGTTCAGGGAACTTGCCGCTATTATCGACTTCGTAGTTCCAGATATAGCCCTCTTCTTTGAGGATGCGAGCTAGCTCGATCTTCATCTTAGATGAAGGGGCGGTGAAAGTTTCGTTCTCAGCGCGAGAGGCGTTCTTGAGACGAATCAAAAAATCGGAAATTGGATCACTAATGACTCCCATAATATTCTCCTGTTAAATTGTTCTTAAAGTTAGGCTGCTGACTTTTCGGCGGGTTTGCGGAAAGGGAATCCCAATTGATCGAGCAAGAACTTGGCCTGCTCATCACAATTGGTGGTGGTAACTACAATGAGGTCAAAGCCGAGTTGGCGCTTGATCTGGTCGAGTTCGATTTCCGGGAAAATGGACTGGTCATTGATTCCCATGGCGTAATTGCCACGGCCATCAAAGCTCTTGAAAGGGAAACCACGAAAGTCTCGCACGTTGGGAGCGGTAATGTTGATAAAGCGGTCGAGGAATTCCCACATCCGCTCACCACGAAGGGTCACCCGGGCTCCAACAGCTTCGCCCTCACGGACTTTAAAGTTAGCAACACTCTTACGAGCATAAACAACACTCGGCTTTTGGCCGGTGATCTTACTGAGATCTTCGACCGCGTCTTCGACCGCAACTTTTCGGTCGTTAATGTATTTCCCAATATGCGTATTCAGAACGATCTTCTCGACAGTCGGAATCTGATTGGGATTCTTCAAGCCAAACTTTTCCTTCAACTGAGGAACAGCCTGACTGCTATATTTTTCTTTAGTTTCGTTTTTCATGGTTGCGGGTCAGCTCGAGTTGCTTAAGCGCGAGTTAGCAGAACGGATTCTGCGGAAGGCGGGAATTACCCCACTTTCTTAACATTGGAAAGATGAATCGGACCGTCTTTGTCGAGAATTCCCCCATCAGGGTTTTCCTCGGAGCGCCGAGTTGCTTTTTTCATGACCCGAACGCCTTCGACAATCACTTGTTCGTTTCTCGCATTAACGGAAATCACTTTGCCAGATTTTCCTTTGTGGTTACCGGCGATGACGATGACTTCATCACCTGCCTTGACGTGTGTTTTAGTACGGGACATCTCTTAAATTCTGGTTGGGGTTTAAAGGACCTCGGGAGCGAGGGACACAATTTTCATGAAGTTCTTTTCACGCAACTCACGAGCCACAGGCCCGAAGATACGAGTTCCTTTCGGGTTGCCATCCTTATCAATGATGACCGCAGCGTTGTTGTCAAATCGAAGAATAGAACCATCAGGACGACGGATAGGTGCCGCAGTGCGAACAATCACGCACTTCACAACAGCGCCTTTCTTAACAGAAGCAGTCGGAATTGCCTCTCGAACGTGCGCGGTAATAATATCACCCACATCAGCAGAACGCGAACGCTTGCCCATCACTCCAATCATTTTTGCCTGACGAGCGCCGGTGTTATCGGCAATCTCGAATTTGGACTCCATCTGAATCATCGCTTTCTTCCTTTCTTAAAATTGGTTTCCTTAAGTTCTTCGGTTGCCGGTAAAAGCTTAGTGAGTGAGAACATCCACTAGTTTCCAACACTTCTTCTTGGAGAGTGGTCGGCATTCTTCAATGCGCACCTTGTCGCCGACTGCCGCTTCTTCCTTTTCATCGTGAGCGTAGAACTTCTTAGAACGCTTTACGATTTTCTTAAATTGAGGGTGAGGCACTCGGTTGGTGTATTCCACTACGATGGTCTTATCCATTCCCGTGGAACGCACGATGCCGACCCGCTGCTTGCGCAAACCTGGTTGCTCCTCTGTTTTTGTTTCTTCGCTCATCTCGTTCTTAAATCTTCTACTTCTCTGTTAGGACAAATTAGGCTTGGCCTCGACGTTCGTTAAGGATGGTCATGATTTTGGCCACTTCACGACGCGCCAAACGAATCTTGGCGGTGTTCTCCAATTGACCAGTAGCGGCCTGAACACGAAGAGTCACCCCTTCTGCCTTGAGGTCTTGCAAACGCTTAGTCAGTTCTTCACTGCCCATCTCGCGAAGGTCTTTAGCTTTTGTCGCTGCCATAATTATTGTCTTTCTAAAATTTTGTTTGAAAAATTATCCGTGATTTCCACGAACTACGAAACGGGTGCGGATCCCTAATTTATTTGATGCCAAGCGCAATGCTTCCTTTGCTTGTGATTCAGGAACCCCTGCAATCTCAAACAACATCACTCCAGGACGAATAACCGCAACCCAAGCGTCAACTGGTCCCTTACCTTTACCCATCCGAGTTTCCGGAGGACGAGCAGTGGTAGATTTGTGAGGGAAAATCCGCACCCAAACCTTACCTTTACGCTTGAGGTAACGATTGATGGAAATACGACAAGCTTCGATTTGACGATTGGTCATCCAACCGCGATCCATGGCTTGCAAACCAAAGTCTCCGAAGCTGACGTCGGTTCCTCGCTGAGCATTTCCGGAACGGCTTCCGCGATGTGATTTGCGGAACTTGGTCCGCTTGGGCATGAGTGGCATAT
>CAZUEC010000064.1:0-8728 GCA_964618865.1 uncultured Roseibacillus sp.
TCAAGAAATTCTCTCTCGGCGATAAACGAACGAACTTTTGGAAAACGGTCTAGGTCGTTTTTCCGAGTCTGAGGAAGGATTTCAATCCCGATAGCACGGGCTGGGCAGCGATCTTTGTCTAAGCTATTTATTCAGTGAAATGAGATGATTTCTAACTTTAAGCTAGGAAAGGGATTTCGCGCTTGCTTTCAGGGGTTCAGGCCCCTAAAGATCCGGCGAAGACATCTCTTGAAATGGCCGAGGGTGGGTTCTAAGGACCCGCTCTTTTCTGTCTCAAGGGGTCAACCTCGAGACCTTATGACCAACGACATCGTTGCCCTCATCGATTTTTACGAACGAGAAAAAGCCATCACCCGGGAGCGGGTTGTTGAGGCTTTGGAGTATGCTTTTACTTCGGCTTACCGCCGCATGGTTCCCGGAGCTGATGCGATTGAAATTTTGCGGGCTGAGATCGACACCAAAAAAGGAGAAACGAAAATTTTTGCGGACCTTGAGGTGGTGTCAGATGATGATCATCAGGACAAATTTAATGAGGTGCCTGTGACTTTGGCTCAGAAGCGTAAATCTGATGCGGTTGTTGGAGATCGGATGGAGTTTAACGTTACTCCTAAGAACTTTGGTCGCATTGCGGTGCAGACTGCCAAGCAGACCATGATGCAGCGTCTTCGTCTTGCAGAGAAGGAGATGATGTACGATGAGTTTAAGGATCGTGCAGGTGATATTGTGAGTGGGACGGTTCGTCGATTTGAGAAGAATGATGTCATGATTGATCTCGGGAAGTTCGAGGCTCGCATGCCATCCCGTGAGCGGGTTTCGACAGAAGATTATAATGTGGGAGATCGTATCCGGTGTTACGTGGTGGCAGTGGATAACGATACCCGTGGCCCTGAGATTATCCTTTCTCGGAGTCATCCTGCCTTTGTGCGTCGTTTGTTCGAAGCAGAGGTTGCCGAGATTTCAGATCGGACAGTTGAGCTCAAGGCGATTGCCCGTGAGGCTGGTTATCGGACGAAAGTTGCGGTGGGAACCAATGACGACAAGGTCGATCCCGTTGGAGCTTGTGTTGGTTTGCGGGGCGCTCGTGTGAAGAATATTGTTCGTGAGCTTAATAATGAGAAGGTGGATATCATTCGTTGGAGTGAGGATCTACAGGAGTTCGTGACCGATGCTCTTAAGCCAGCTGTGATTCGGACCTTCAAAGCTGATGAAGGGGAAAAGGTCATTCACGTCACGGTGGATGAAGAAGATTTAAGCAAAGCCATTGGCCGACGCGGTCAAAATGCCCGTTTGACTTCTAAGTTGGTGGGGTGGGATGTGCAGGTGCGCAAAGACGAGACCCAGCACGAGCAGTTTGAAGCTCGAGTTGCGGGAGCAGCTCTTACGCTTGCAGAAGAATTGGGTATTGACCCGATGGTGGCTGATAAGATCTTCCGCGCAGGAGGAGCAACTGCTGATTTGGTCACACAAATGCCAATCGAATACCTCGAGGTGGCTTTGGAAGGGGATCGCTCGATGGCAGAAGAAATTTTGGGTAAGGCTCAGAAGAAAATCGGTAGTGGAGGCACTCCTCAAGAGGATGCGCAGTAACACAAACTGAGGCTGACCGGTGAAAAAGAAGGAACGATTGCATGGCAGAAGACGGAAAATCGAAGAAAGCAAAGAAGAAGGAAGTGCTGAGCCTCTTGGAAGAGGATCAAGCACCCAAAAAGTCGCGTCGCGAAAAGCAGCGTGATAAATTAGCTGCCGAGGAGGCGGCTAAACCAACTGTCAAACAGCAAAAGAAAGTCGCTCTCGACTTGGGAATCGAGGAGGATGCTGCTCCGAAGACGGCGATCAAGAAGACGAAAAGATCGGGCAAAGAGGTTCTTGCTCCTATTTCTAAAATTAAGGAAGAAGATGCGGATTTAATTTCGTTGGACGAGGGAGGAAAAAGTACTCCCCCTCCAGCCGAGGGTGAGGAGAGCTCTGCCAGTAAGGAGCAGGATGGGAGTAAAATCATCACTCTCAAGCCGCCGATTATTGTGGAGGATTTGGCTGCAAGGATGGGGCTGAAAGGCTTCGAAATCATGAAGGATCTCATTGCTCTTGAGATTTTTGTGAGTCCCAAACAGGCTGTCGAGCCAGAGATTGCGGAGAAAGTTTGTGAAGTTCACGGTTTCGTTTTTGAGCGTGAAAAGAGAGAAAAAGGCGGTGGCGTTCATAAGGTTGAAGAAGTCATTGAAGAGCCAGAGCCTGAGGAAGAGGAGCCGGAGGAGAAGATGGTTTTGCGAGCTCCCATTATCACCTTTATGGGGCACGTGGACCATGGAAAGACTTCGTTGTTAGATTACCTTCGTAAGTCGAAGGTGACTTCCGGAGAAGCAGGTGGAATTACGCAGCACGTGGGAGCTTATCAAGTGGACCATGGTGATCGCCCGGTCACTTTCATTGATACTCCTGGTCATGCGGTATTCTCTGCGATGCGGGCACGAGGAGCTGATGTGACGGATATCATCGTGCTCGTGATTGCAGCTGACGATGGGATTATGCCTCAAACTAAAGAGGCGATCAGTCATGCAAAGGCTGCCAACAAGACTATTATTGTTGCGATTAATAAATGTGATTTACCTGCAGCGGATCCTACTCGGGTTAAGACTCAGTTGATGGAGCACGAACTCACTCCTACTGACTTCGGTGGCGATATCGAGTGTTTAGAAGTTTCTGCTGTGACTGGCGATGGGATGGACGGTTTGTTAGAGCTGATGGCATTGCAGGCTGAAGTCTTGGAGTTGAAGGCCAATCCCAAGGCGAATGGGCGCGCTATTATTATTGAGTCAAGAATTCAGGCTGGTAAGGGCGCGACTGCGAGTGTGATTGTGGAGAATGGAACGATCAAAGTGGGGCAGCCCTTCATTTGCGGTCCGTATTCAGGTAAAATCAAATCGCTCATTAATGATCATGGAGAACAGGTTAAAGAGGTGCCTCCTGGGTACCCGATTGAAGTGCTTGGTTTCTCGGATTCGCCTCATGTAGGCGATGAACTTGTGGTGATGGAGAGTGAGCGTGCAGCGAAGAAGCTGAGTGAAGAACGCCAACACGAGCTTCGTCAAGATCGCCTCGTGCGCCCGAAAAAGAGCCGCATGGAAGACATGCTTTCTTTTGTGGAAACAGGGCAGAAAACGATTCTGAATTTGATTTTACGGGCCGATGTTCAAGGTTCGGTGCAAGCTATTCAGCAGGCGGTGCAGGATATTCAATCTGAAAAAGTGGAGGTGAAATTTCTTCATGCGGCCACGGGGGCGATTAGTGAATCGGATATTCTCTTGGCTAGCTCATCGGATGCGGTGGTGCTTGGATTTAATACCAAGGTGGAAGGAAAGGCGGTCAAAGCCGCTAAGGCTGAAGGAGTGCAAATCAAACTTTACTCGGTGATTTACGAATTGCTGGATCAAGTGCGTGAAGCGATGTTGGGAATGCTCGTTCCTGAAACGCGCGAAAACGTCTTGGGTCATGCAGAGGTGAAGCAAGTCTTCAAGGTTAAGAAGGGGCGTGCCGCAGGTTGTATCATTGCTAAGGGTAAAGTTTCGCGTACTGCTCATGCTCGAGTTCTCCGTGGCAAGACGCCGGTCTTCGATGGTAAGATGTCGACTCTTCGTCGTTTCCAAGATGAAGTGGAAGAGGTCAAGCAAGGGATTGAATGTGGAATTCGCTTGGGAGCCTTTAATGAATATGAAGAGGGTGATATTATCCAATGTTATACTCTCGAAAGTATCCCTGTGGAGCTTTAGGAGCAGTGATTCGCTGATTTAATCTGAAACATCTTTAAGTATGTCCCAACGCTTGCAACGAGTGGATGAGCTTCTGAAACGGGAGATTTCGACCATAATTCAAAAGGACTTTGAGTGGAAAGGGCAGTTGGTTTCGGTCAATGCGGTGGAGGTGACTAAGGATCTTCGCGAAGCTAAAGTTTGGATTGGTGTATTGGGTGGTGAGGCGGAGCCGGTCATGGAAAAGCTCAGTCGCAAGCATGGGATGATTCAGAGTAAAGTGATGCGCCGAGTGACATTGCGTAATACTCCTGTGTTGAGTTTTCGACATGATGTTTCGGCGGAGAGAGGGGTCGATATTGTTAATTTACTCGAGGAAGTTGACCAATTGCCTACTGCCGATGAAGAAGGCGCTGGCGAAGAGGTTTGCGAGGATTAGCAGGAGGTTTCTTCTTGTTTAAGAATTACTCGGAACTCATTCCTAGTTCTTTCTCCAGTTCTTCTAGAGAGCGTCCTTTTGTTTCGGGGACCATCGTTTTCACCCACAGGAGTTGTAGCACCATCATGAAGGCGAAGAAGGCAAAGACGGTGCCGGGGTGGAATTTTTCGACCATGGTGGGGAAATAGAAAGTGAGGAGGGCGGCAAAGACCCAGTGGGTCCCTGTGCCGAGAGATTGTCCGGCTGCTCGATGTTGATTGGGAAAAATTTCGGAGATGAAGACCCAGATGACGGCTCCTTGACCGACTGCGTGAGCGGCGATGAATGCAAAGATGCAAACTGGGACGATGCCGTGATTTTCAGTGTAAAAGGCCCAGGAGCAAAGTGCTAACGAGGCAATATATCCAAAAGAGCCGATGGTGAGAAGAGTGCGACGGCCTAGACGGTCAATGAGCCAAAGCCCCACGAAGGTGAAGATCAGATTCGTGATTCCAATGCCAACCGATTGAAGGAGAGCGGCCTTTTCCTCTAGTCCAGTCATTTCGAAAATACGGGGAGCGAAATAGAGAATAGCATTGATGCCTGAGAGTTGATTGAAGAAGGCAACAAGAAAGGCAAGGAGAATGGGTTTGTGGAGTCTCTTACTCGACCAAAATGTTTCGGTCGATTTCATGGACTGAGTAGGTTTACAAATTTTAGCTGCGAGGGTTGAAAGTTGTTCGTGGGAGGCGGTCGGATTAATGAGTTCGAGGATCTTCACGCCTTTTTCTTGGTCTGTTTTGCTAGCTCGGAGTAGGAGCCAGCGGGGACTTTCTGGAAGAGTGAAGCAGAGAATACTGTAGATGACAGCGGGGATAGCTTCTACTCCAAGCATCCATCGCCAACCGTGCGCTACTTCGCTGAAAAAAATGTTAGAAACAAAGGCAATTAGAACCCCAAAGACAATATTGAATTGGAAGAGGCCTGCTAGGCGTCCTCGGCGATCAGCGGGAGAGATTTCGGAAATATAGAGCGGAGCGGCGACAGTGGAAACCCCGACTCCTATTCCACCTAGAAAGCGGGCGATGGAAAAGGAATAGAGATCGTTGGCTAAGGCAGACCAGATGGCAGATATGAAATAGAGGATGCCAATCGAGAGGAGGACTTTTTTGCGTCCGAGGGCTTCGGTAGGCAGGCCTCCAAAGACGGATCCGATGACCATTCCGATCAGGGCCGAGCTCATTGCGAAGCCATGCTGCCAGGAGCTGAGGCCCCAAAGTGCTTGGATGGTTTTCTCTGCTCCTGAGATGACTACGGTGTCGAAGCCAAAGAGAAAGCCTGCCAAGGCGGCAGTGAGAGACCAATAGAGGAGTTTGGGTTTTGAATTTGCCATGCTTTAACCTGTTAACATGTTTGGTTGAGGAAGAAACAGCTCTTGTTTTCGGAATCTTGTTTGGCTTTATCAGGTGATCAGGTTTTGTCGTTCGAGAGTTTTTTCTTGGTGAAACGAGCGACAGAAAATTCTTCTTCTTGGAGGATGATTTCCTGCGCGATAAAATCCTCTTCGTATTCAGGGAAAAAGGTGTCTCCCCGATAGGTTTCTTTGACTTTGGTGACTAGGATTTCGTCTAGTAGGGGAAGAAATAGGTGATAGATTTCAGCGCCTCCGATGATGAAGGTTGGTCCTGGTTGCGTGAAGGTGAAAGTCTGTAAGGCCTGCGGTTTATGAATGACGTCTGTTCCTTCTGCGGACCAGTTTGGATCGCGGGTGAGGACAATGTTTTGTCGTTTAGGAAGTGGGCGCCCGATCGATTCAAAAGTTTTTCGACCCATGACAATGGGATGTCCGCTTGTGGTCTGCTTAAAGAAGGAGAGATCTCCGGGAAGGTGCCATGGTAAGTCGCCTTTGGCTCCAATGAGGCGGTTGGGATCGTGAGCGACGATGGCGATGAGTTTCATGGTCGTTTGATGGCGGTAATGAGAGGAAAGAGCACGGTTTTGACTTTGGCAAATTGGTGTGCTTGATGATCTCGGTTTGAAAAGAGTTTACACGGCTACGGGAGCCTTGATGTGTGGATGTGGGTCGTAGTTCGAGAGGGTGAAGTCTTCGAAAGTGAAGTTATCCAACTCTGTGATGTTAGGATTGAGGGTCATGGTTGGTAAGGCACGAGGAGCGCGGGAGAGTTGGAGTTTGGCCTGTTCTAAGTGGTTGGAATAAAGGTGTAGATCGCCAAAAGTGTGGACAAAGTCTCGCGCCTCATAGCCACAAACTTGCGCAACCATTTGGGTGAGAAGGGCGTAGGAGGCGATGTTGAAGGGTACGCCGAGAAAAAGGTCGGCGGAACGCTGATAGAGTTGGCAGGAAAGCCCGGGCTTTTCGCTGTCGATATCGTGGACGTAGAATTGGAAGAGGAGGTGGCAGGGAGGAAGAGCCATTTCTTCCACCAGTCCGACATTCCAAGCTGAGACTAGGTGACGGCGAGAGTGAGGGTTGTTTTGGAGTTCGGAAATTAATTTGGCGACTTGGTCAACGGTTGAACCATCCGGTTTGGGCCAAGAACGCCATTGTTGCCCATAAACTGGGCCAAGGTTGCCCTCTTCGTCGGCCCATTCGTCCCAGATGGTGACTCCGTTTTCCTTGAGGTAAGAAATATTGGTATCGCCTTTCAAAAACCAGAGAAGTTCATGGATAATCGAACGAAGATGGAGTTTTTTGGTGGTAATGCAGGGAAATCCTTCTCGGAGATCGTAGCGTGTTTGGTGACCAAAAACAGAGAGAGTTCCTGTGCCAGTACGGTCGCTGCGAGTTTCGCCGTGGTCGATAACGTGTTGTAGGAGGTCGAGATAGGGACGCATGTGAAGACGGCCAAAGACTAAAAACTGGAGAAGGGGAGTCGAGACGAGAGTTGTCATGCATTGTCTTGGGGTGGACTCGACATCCTTTTTCCCCTAGGTTTCTCTCTTGGAGGGCGGGGAACATGTGAGTCAACCCGCCCGAAAAACCTCACGTTATGGAAGAATTTGAGAGCACCCCCCGCAAGAAAAGCCCTTTCACTTTGTTGATGGAGATTTTTGTTCTTCTTTGTGTCGTGGTGGTTTCAGGAGCTTTGGGTTGGTTTATTGGACAGGGCGAAGTGAAGAATCAACGAGCGGTAGCCCATCAGCTGGAACAGGAACGGAAAAAGGCGATCAATTTGCGCACGGAGAGAAAGGAGTTGCTGGAGGAAATTGATCTTTTAAGAAAAGGAGGAGTGAAAAAGGAGGTTACTGATGTCGATCGACTGATTGCGCGAAAAGAAGTCGAGTGGAAGCGGAAGTTGAATCAAGTTCGGATCGAAGCGGAAGTCGAGAAGGTCAAAAAAGTTGAAGAATATGAGCGCGAAATCCGATTGCTGAAAATGGATGAGCGCATGAAGCAAGAAATGGCTCAAGGTGATGATTCCGATGTTCCCGAAGGGGTTGCCGAGGGTTTGACGCCCCGAGCGAGGCAGGTTTGCTCAGAGATGTTGGAATGGGAAGGGCTGGCTTCGGATGCGTTGATTGCGGCACGAGAAAAATTGACGAAAGAGCTGGGAGCTCGTTCTTTAACTCGCGTGAAGTTTGGAAGTGGCAGTGCCCATGTTGGCTCTGATGATCTTGATGCCTTGCGAATTGCCCTTGCGGATACAAACGATTATTCCCTCATTCTTGCTGTCGGATTTGCCGATACAGGTGGGGACGAAGAGCTCAATCGTGAGCTCGGTAGCCTTCGGGCTCGCAATTCCGCTGATTCAATGCAACAGCTACTTCGCCGCGGACAGCTGGTTGAGTCAGTGTATCTTGGCGAAACTGCCCGCTTCGGTGCCAAGGCCGAGAATCGAACTGTCGAGATTTGGGAGTTAGAGCGGTAGGTAGGCACGGGAACTCGAGGTTACTCGAGTTCGTCTCTGAAGTGCTGGCGGGTTCTACTTGTTGTGATTGTTTTTGATCTCGAATTGATAGGTGCCTGACTGAGCGATGATTTGTTTACGGCCTTCGATATGACGGATGAATTTACAACTAGAAGCCTCTTCGATGGGTTTGTCTCCCTCGGTTATGGTTGCATTTTTGTTTCCTGGAAGAGAAATAATCGAAGTGGTGTTGGGGGGAATGGTGACAGTGGCGGTAAGTCCTGTCTCTGTCGTCTTCCAGTGAATAGCTAATCGGCCATAAGGAGTTTCATGATGAGCTTCGACCTCAGTTATAGAACCATCCTTTGGAATGAATGGGGTGACTCGACTGGCTTTAAATCCAGGTGTTTGATGAGTAAATCCTGATAGAAAAGTGAGCATCCATTCAGTCGTAGCGGCGAGAGCGACATCGGAGGGTCTGGCGTTCTCAGCTCCGTATTGTTTGGCTAAAGTGACTGCCAATTCATGATGATTGGTCCAACTCAGAACTGGGAGAAGTGCTGATTGGCCAAAAATACCGGCTGTGAGGCCTTCTTTTTCGAGGCGTTTAGCGAGAGCGTTGGCAGTAGACTGCTTGGCTTCTGGTGGTAAAAGTCCGAAGCGTAGGGCCCTACGCTTCGGACTTTTACCACCAG
>CAZUEC010000065.1:0-8643 GCA_964618865.1 uncultured Roseibacillus sp.
TGTGCGTGTCACAAGATAACACCAGCACAGAAACCCAGCGAAGGCGGGACAAACTCTTGCGCTCTTTTTAGACCGTTTTCCAAAAGTTCGTTCGTTTATCGCCGAAAGAGAATTTCTTGAGGGCAAGGCGCGAGAAAGGAATTGGTCGGGACCAATGACCGCCGAGCAACGCTGCCATCGAGAAATTCTCTCCGGAATTTGACGATTTCCTTTCGTAGAAAGCTGACTTTCAAACCTTTAAAAAACTCGATAGACGAATAGACTTTTGAAAAATGGTCTAATTAAAAAACAATCCCTCTCTACATCTCAAGCACGTCTTTTTCCTCTATGATTGACCTAAGCCCTGAGACCTCCATAAATGAGAACTATCGAATACCGTGCACCCAAACACTCGTCTTCAACCAATGCAAACTCTCTCCATTTTTTTCCTTCTTTCACTCCTCACTTCTCATTTCCTCTTTGCTAACTCCACTCCTCGAAACCGAGAATTATTCGATGCCGGCTGGGCCTTCTCCCTCGGCGACTCGAAAGGCGTAGAACACCCCGACTTCGATGACTCCAGATGGCGTCAACTTGACCTTCCACATGACTGGAGCGTAGAAGCCTCCTTCGACCCCGACGCCCCCGCCGGCGCTCCCGGTGGATACCTCCCTGCTGGCATCGGATGGTATCGCAAAGCCTTTCTCGTTCCTGAAAATCTAAAAGATCGCCACATTTTTATCGAATTCGACGGCATCTATATGAATGGCGAAGTCTGGATTAACGGACATCACCTCGGCAAACGACCCTACGGATACATCGGAGTAGAGTATGACCTCACCCCTCACCTCAACTTCGGAAAACGCAACGTAATTGCAGTCCGCGTCGACGACTTTAAACAACCCTCCGCTCGCTGGTACGGGGGCGCCGGCATCTACCGACACGTCTGGCTAACTCACACTAACCCCATTCACGTTGCACACTGGGGAACCTACCTCACCACTCCTCAAATTACGGAATCATCCGCTATCGTCACTATTGAAACCACCATTCTCAACTCCTCCTCAAACGCCCAAGACATCAAAGTCCACCAAACGATCCTCAACCCTAATGGAAACATAGTCGCAGAAACCGAACAAACCATTACCACCAAAACCGAAGAACCCACCATCACTTCACAAGAACTTCTCCTTCCTCAACCTCAACTCTGGTCTCCAGACACTCCTCATCTCTATACTGTCCAAACCACCCTCTCCTCCACCAACTCAGAACTCCTCGACCGCTACCAAACTCCCCTCGGCATTCGCACCCTTCGTTTTGACCGCGAAAAAGGGTTTTTCCTCAACGGCGAACCCCTCATTCTACGAGGAATGTGCAATCATCAGGACCTCGGACCTCTCGGAACCGCTCTTTGGGATCAAGCTCTACACCGACGTCTCCAAATGCTCAAAGACATGGGCTGTAATGCTCTCCGAACAGCTCATTACCCTCACTCTCCGGAATTGATGCGCATGGCTGACGAAATGGGATTTCTCGTTATTGACGAAACCTTCGACGAATGGCGTAGAGGTTGGAACTTTAAAGAAGGGCAACTTGTTTCCAGTCCCGACGACAGAGGCAAAGCCCGCAATGGCTACAATCGTTACTTTACCGAATGGCACGAACGCGATCTCATTGACCATCTCAAACGTGATCGCAATCACCCCAGCGTAATCATGTGGAGCATTGCCAATGAAGTACCCGAAGCTCAAAAATTTGGCGAACTAGAAACCGTTCAAAAACTTGTCAAGATCGTGAAAAAAATCGATCCCACTCGACCAGTCACCGCCGGCATCAATCACATCCACACCGCCAACGAAACCGGCTTTCTCCAGCACCTCGACATCGTAGGTTACAATGGCGGAGGTGGCTCTTGTTTTCTTTATCAAGAAGACCATGAACGATTTTCCAAACGTCTCATCTACGCCTCCGAAGTCCCCCACTCCCTACAGACCCGAGGCGAATACCGCACCCATACTCATTACCGCGAGAGAAAACATGCTCCCCCCACCCTCACCCCCGAAGAAACCTTCCCCGGGACCGACGCTTGGTATGAATCGTCCTACGACAACGCTGGCGTTCGCATCAATGCACGAGACTCCTGGCACCTCACCAAAACTCTCCCCTATGTCTTAGGCGAATTCCGTTGGACCGGATTTGATTACATCGGAGAATCAGGAGGTTGGCCTCGCGTATTGGGAAACTATGGCATCATCGACCTCTGTAACTTCCCCAAAGACACCTACTACTTTTATCAAAGCCAATGGACCGAAAAGCCCATGCTCCACATCCTACCGCACTGGAACTGGCCCGGCATGGAAGGCCAAGTAATTCCAGTTCACGCATACACCACCGGAGAGGAAGCCGAATTATTCTTAAATGATCAATCACTCGGAACCCGTACTATCAGCGAAAAAAACCCTTATCACCTCGAATGGCTAGTTCCCTACCAACCCGGTGAACTCAAAGCAATAGCTCGCAAGAACGGCCAAGAAATCGCTACCAGCATTCTTCGCACCGCAGGTCCACCAGCCCAGTTTCAACTAGAAACCGATCAGACCGAACTCGATCCTCGCCAACGTGACCTCGCCTTTCTCACTCTTCGCATCGAAGATGCTGATGGAAACTTTGACCCCAAAGGCGAACGCTGGGTGTCCCTCAACATCAAAGGCCCCGCTCGTATTCTCGGCGTTCACAATGGCGACCCACTCAGTCACCACCCTTTTCAATCAGACACCGTCCGCACCTTCAATGGCCTTGCTCGTATCATCGTTGCAGTCACTCCTGGAGAAGACAAGATATCAAAAAATAATACCCGCCAGCTAAACGAAATCATCATTCAAGCCAAAGTCCGGGGGTGGAAAACTCGCGAACTCCGACTTCAACGCACTCATCAAGGACAACCCGACTCAGTCTTCAAACCAGACAATCGCAGCCCACGTGCCACCGATGTCTATGATCAAGGAGTTCCTCCTGTCGATTAAACACCCCCACGCACCTCCGTGAACTCATGTTTCAAACAACATCAACCAATCAAGTTCTCTCCTACCTTCTCCTAGGCCTAGTCAGCATCCTCACCCTTACAGACGCTGGTGCTCAAAGGAGGAAAAAGAAAACCCAATCCGCTCGCAAAGAAGCCTTTTCACCTGAAGAACAACTCAAAACCTTTCAACTTCCCCCCGGATTCGAAATCGAATTAGTCGCCTCGGAAGAAAACGGACTCCTCAATCCCATCGACCTAGCTTTTGATGACGCCGGCCGTCTCTGGACTCAGACCGCAAAAATGTACCCACTTGATCCGATTCAAAATATCAAATGGGGAAAATTACTAGAACTTCTAAAAACTGGAGACGACACAGAAATCCGAAAAGAATATCCCGAATACTCGAGAATTCAGGACCTCTACCAATTAAAGACTAAAGGAGAAGACAAACTGTTAATCATCGCCGACCCCACCAAACGAGTCGAAGGCCAAGTCTCAACCTTCGCCGACGGCCTCGCTATTCCTCAAAGCATTCTTCCCTATAAAAATGGCGCCTTTGTCGCTCATGGTTCTGAACTCCTCTTTCTAGAAGACACCAACCAAGATGGCCTAGCAGACAAGCACCAAACCATTCTAACGGGATTCGGCTTCAACGACTCACACACCATGTCACACACCCTTGTGAGGGGACCTGCTGGATGGGTTCACTTTGCCCACGGCGCTCTCAACTCAGGAAAAGTCGTCGCACCCAAGTCAGGGGCAGCCACCCAAATTGGCTACAGTAAAATTGCTCGCTTCTCCCTCGATGGTGAAAAAGTCGAAGTCCTCGGCGGAGGTCTCCAAAACATTTGGGGCTTTCACCTCAAAGAAAATGGCCAATGGTACGGCACCGAAGCCAACGACTTTGGATGGTCACTTACCCCCCTCCATCCCATGATGATGTATAAAGGTATCGGCAATCAAAAACTAAGAGATTATCAACCCATTCCAAAACCTTTTCATAACTTCCGCGTCGGAGGAACTGGCATCTCAGGACTTGCCTACGACGAGAATGGGAGCAAAGGCTTTCCTGAAAAATGGAAAAAAGTAGGCTTTCTAGCCAATTGCATCACCAGCACTATCAATTGTGTCGTTGCCGATCGAAGAGCTGACGGCAGCGTCATCTCCGAACACCTCACCGATTTCCTAACCTGCTCCGACGATTGGTTTCGCCCCGTTAATATCGAATTCGGTCCCGACGGATGCCTCTACATCGTTGACTGGTATAACAAAATCGTATCCCACAATGAGGTTGCCCGCGACCACCCCGATCGTGACAGAGCCCATGGCCGTATCTGGCGTATTCGTCATCAAAGCCAAAAACCTACTCCCATCCCCAACCTCATCACCACTTCTAACAATGAACTCTTGAATCACCTCGTTGCCGACATCCAATGGCAAAAACGAGCGGCTTGGCATCAGATCGCTGACCGTCAAGCCTCTGAACTAACACCTCAACTTCAGAAACTTGTTCTCGATCAGAGCCAAACTCTCTCAACTCGCATAGTCGCCCTCTGGTCTCTCGAAAGCCTCCACGCTTTTGATGCCTCCATTCTCCTCCGTCTCACCAAAGACCCAGACCCTGATATCCGTAGAGAAGCAGCTCGTTCTCTTATCCATTTTCAACCTGATATCACTCAAATTATAGCCCTTCTCACTCCTCTCAGCAAAGACCCGCACTACATGGTGAGAGAACAAGTCTTACGAACCCTAGGAGCAATCAAAAAAAGCAATCCCGACTCCATTAGCCTACTCATCGCCGCTTGCGTCCCTGCTGCAGAAAACAATCATTGGGGAAACGGTTACGAGACAAACTTCCAACGATTTCTAGCTCGTAAAGCACTCGAAAATTACCCTTCAGACCTCATCGCTTTTCTCGATAGCAACGCCGCAGCAGCATTTCCCTCCTCTCATCTCGATTGGGCCGCCGAGGCATTAAGCGGTCCTG
This sequence comes from uncultured Roseibacillus sp., assembly GCA_964618865.1. Lineage (GTDB taxonomy): Bacteria > Verrucomicrobiota > Verrucomicrobiia > Verrucomicrobiales > Akkermansiaceae > Roseibacillus. The sequence continues at coordinate 4,989 of CAZUEC010000065.1, forward strand.
AAAAAGACCGCATCTTCATCAAAAGCTGGAAAGAAGGAAAACGAACTCTCGATGCCGATACCCTTGCCTCCATTTCTAGCCGACTCAAAAACCCCGAACTCTTCGCTCTGTTAGCTCCTGAATTTGAGAAAAAAGAATTTCTCGAACGCGCCATCGAAGCTCAGCCTCACCTGAAATCCTCCCACCTCCTCAAAGCGCTCAATATTGCCCTGAAAAAACAAATCGCTTCTCCCGCCCCCGAAGACCGAGCCCTAGCAGCTCGCGCCGCAATTCTATTTCAATCTCCCGCTATCCAAAAAGAAATGCGCGAAATCATCATAAACCTCCCACTCGCCCAAGTAACGACACAAATGATCGACGTCATCGCCATCACTCCCAAAGCGAACAAAAACCTTCTTCTAAACCTTGCGAACAACAAAAACCTTCCGCAAGATCTTCAACTCAATGCCATTACCAAACTCTACGTAACCTCTCCCCAAGAAGCAAACCAAGCTCTCACTGAACTCGTTACCTCCCTTCCTCCTTCCGAACGTGACCAAATCGTCACCCCTTTGGTTCAAACTCATCAAGGAGCAGCCATGACGCTAGCTCTCATCGAGCAAAACCTCATCGCCATCCAAGCCATCAATACCGATGCCGGTCACCGAATCCTCCGCAATGCTCCCGTCAAAAACAAGACTACGACAGCACTCGCAAAAGAAATGACCGCAAAACAAAAAGCCCTCACTACCGCAGCAGATCAACGCCTAACAGAATATAAAAAAGCCCTCACCACCATCAAAGGAAACCCCGAAACCGGAAAAGCAATCTTCGCTGCCTGCACGGCATGTCACATGGTAAATGGGCAAGGCTTGGATATTGCCCCCGCTCTCGACGGCTCTGCTAATCGAGATCTCCATCACCTTCTCACCGCCATCGTAAAGCCTGATGAAGCATTCGAGACCGGCTATCGCCTCTATCAAGTCACCACAAAAAGCGGCCCTATTCTCGAAGGACACATGTACAAACGTGACGACAACGGAGTCACGATTGCCTACATGGGAGGTGCCAAATCTTTTATCCCCACGGAACAAATCAAAAACCAAGGAACCGTTGGCAGACGCTCCTTCATGCCTGCTAACTTTGGAGAACTTCCTGTGCAAACCATGATGGACTTAGTGAACTATATTCAAACTCTTCAATAATGTTATTACCTAAAACAATCCTCCCACATCTTATTTCAAAAAGGAGCCTCTTAGCCAAAGAGAAGCGCAAATTCATCTTCAAAAAAAACCTCCTTCTTCACCCTCTCCTCACCCTCGGTCTCAGCTCTCCTCTCTTTGCCGAAGACCTCTTCCCTGGCGCCGATGAGTCCTCTCCCTCTCGCGCTCATTACTTTTCTTGGATCAATAACACCAATGAAGGACCCGCTCCCGGACAAACCGAAGCCAACCTCGCCTTCTTTCAATGGCTTCATGATGAATACGGAATGAGGCTTGATATCTATGCCTTTGATGCCGGTGCAATTGATGCCCCCAGATACTATGGCTCACCACAAACTCGTAAATTCCAAGAACAATTCCCAAAAGGATTCTCCCCCTACTCCAAACTCGCCAAAGGATTTGGCGGAGGACTAGGAGTCTGGCTTGGACCAGATGGCTTTGGAAATACCGACGAAGAAAAGCAAGCTCGTATCGACTTCCTCGCCTCTCTTTGCCGAGACCATCAATTCGAATTATTCAAAATGGACGCCGTCTGCGGGCAGTTACGTGATGAAAAGCAACCCGCCTTCATCGAATTAATGAAAGAATGTCGGAAGCATAGACCAGATCTCATTCTACTCAACCATCGCCTCAATCTCGGGCCAGCCGAACCTCACGCCACCACCTTTCTCTGGCAAGGAGCAGAGACCTACATCGACGTTCACATGGTCAACAGCAAACCGGCTCCTCACAATCGAGCACAAGCACTCCGACGCGGCTTACCTCCGGAGCTCAAACGCCTCGCCGAAGACCACGGCGTCTGCCTCTCCTCTTGTCTCGACTACTGGGAAGACGACCTCATTTTACAAGCCTTCAACCGTGCTATGATTCTCGCCCCGCAGCTTTATGGCAGCCCCTGGTTTCTTCGTGATGATGAGTACCCTAAGTTAGCTCGTATCTTTAATCTCCATCGTCGCTACCGTGATATTTTAATCAATGGCATGGTCCTCCCCGAGACTCAGTATGGTCCTCACGCAGTCTCTCGTGGCGATCAACACACCCGTCTCATCACGCTACGGAATCTGACTTGGGAACCAATTCGCTATCAAATTTCACTCGACGATAGCATTGGACTTAAAGGAAACGAAACTCGTGAAGTTCGCCTTTTTCATCCCTACGAACAAATTCTCGGCACAAACCTCAATAGCCATGAAACCATCGAAGTGACTGTTCATCCCTTCCGTTCCACTCTCCTCCTTGCCACAACCAAAGACTGCGAAGAACCCTCCTTACCAGAAGGCCCTTACCGAGTCATAAAAAACGTTGAAGGAGAACAACCAGTCATTCAAAAACTAACTCCTCTTCCTCTAAACAAACCATGGCACCGAAAACTTACCGACCTCAAGAGCGCTAAACTTCCCGCTGATTGGGAGAGCCTTTATGAAGCAACTTGCTTTTCCGCGGACAACAACGCCCTCGAAATTCGAAGTCTCGAGCGCTCTGGCCCAACCAACATTCCTGCCGTTGCTAATGCCCGACAAGCTTTTCTTGACCAAGACCTCATCGAAAGCCGAGCACTATGGGATGACTTCATGTTCGATGGCAAACGCGAAACCGTCTTCGATGCCTATGCCAATAAAGACCTCCGGATTGCAGGCGGTTGCCTTCGAATAGATTTTGGAGCATCTCTCGACTTTGACAAACTCCTCCTCCACACCGAAGCCAATGATCAAACCCTGATTCGCAACAAACGGTTCGGAGCTCAATTTAGCGAAGATCAAATCACATGGGTGGAAGCTGAAGAAATCATCCAAAAAGGCTCCTCTCTCTCCATTTATCCCCAGCCTGGGCAATGGCGTTACTTCCGTATGCGCCACACCCCTGAACGCATGAGCGAAGTCGAGGCTTGGAAAGGAGAAACTCTACTTCCACGCAAGCACTGGCGAGGAAACAACCTCTTCGCTCACCCTGAAGCTGTTCCTGCGATCAGAGCATGGTCCGCCACCACCACCATTGACGAAATCACTCCCTCCTCCTACCTCTGTGTTGCGGTTGAAGGTCAGCATGGAATCGAAGGCTGTTACCCCGCTCTGCGCATCGGCAAAAAAATCATTGGCTCAACTGATCGAGCATCTTCCTACCCCGCAAATGCTTGGGAGTATCCCGTTCGCACTCGTAATAGTGGTTACACCTACTTTTTCCCCGTCGACAAATCCTATCTCAACCAAGAAATCGAAGTCATCCTTCTAGGCATGAAAGGGGGAGGAAAAGACCTCAAACCATCAGTCTGGCTGACTGCCAAAGACCTTCCTTTCACTTCTCCTAACTGAATCTTCTCTTCTTCTTTTTTCAGAAAAAGCAGGAACAAAGATAAAGAGCCTTCTGCCCATCACAAGAAGGCTCTCTTCTTAGAGTCATGCTTTAGACCGTTTTCCAAAAGTTCGTTCGTTTATCGCCGAGAGAGAATTTCTTGA
>CAZUEC010000066.1:0-8575 GCA_964618865.1 uncultured Roseibacillus sp.
CGCCGGATAGCCAAGCGGATTACCCCTCCTCAGAAAAGCCCCACCCCCGAAAATCAGCGTCATTCAACAGCAAAACAGCCCACCAAACTCACTCCTCACTTTCTCTCACTCGCCAAATTCTCTCTTTTGATTATATTTCCACCATGCAGCTTGCCTTTCTTGATGCCTCAACTCTCCATCGAAACGACCTCGACTTTTCGCCTTTCGAAAAACACGCCACCCTTTCCTTTCACGACACAACCAAAGCCTCCGAAATCGAAACTCATGCCGAAAACGCAGCAGTAATCGTCACCAACAAAGTCCCCCTCAATGAAGAAAATTTTCGTAAACTTCCTCACCTCAAATTGATTCTCATCGCAGCAACCGGATTCAATCACATCGATCTAGAAGCAGCTCGAAAACGACAAATCTCAGTCTGCAACGTCGCAGGTTACTCCACCTCCGCCGTGGCCCAACACGCCTTCGCCCTTCTCCTCAATCTCACCACTTTTGCCAACCGATACGGAGCAGAAATTCAGTCTTGGCCTCAGTCCCCCATTTTCACCCACCTCGACTATCCCGTCCGCGAACTCGCCGGAAAAACCATGGGAATTGTCGGCCTTGGTGAGACAGGCACCGCAGTAGCCCGTATCGCTGAGAGTTTCGGCATGAACATCCAAGGCCTAGCTCGCGAAGGAGCTTCTCCCAGTAATCGCAACCGCGTCCCCCGTGACGAATTTTTCACAACCTCCGATGTCATCTCACTGCATGCCCCCCTCAATGCAGAAACCCAGCATCTGATCAATGTCGACACTCTTGGCCTCATGAAATCAGATGCCATCCTCATCAACACTGGTCGCGGAGCCCTCATCGACGAGCAAGCCCTTGCCAACTCACTGCGCAATAACAAACTCGCCGGCGCCGGACTCGACGTCCTCTCAATCGAACCACCCTCCATAGACAACCCCCTATTAGCACCCGACCTTCAAAATAAAAACCTCATCATCACTCCCCACACCGCTTGGACCACTTTAGAAGCTCGTCAGCGCCTTCTTGATGGACTTCTCAGCAACCTCGAAGCTTGGCTTCAAGGCTCTCCCGACAACCAAATTAACTAAAAAACACTTCCTAAAAAATCCGATGGATGACCCAGAAATTTTAGCCTTACTTCCCGCCATCGAAGAACAGCTCTCCTCCCCTGAGACCCCCTTCGTCACCCAGGCCTATAAAACACTCCTCGCTACCGACGGTATCGAAAGCGAAGAAGCCACATATATGCTCGCCTTCTGCCTCGCAGATGAAATTGAAAAAATGACTCAGGAGAAACGTCCCTTCGATTCTAACAGGTATGAAATGCTTCTCAAACTCCTCCCTGCTCTTCCCCAATAATTCAAAAAACTCCCTCTCTTCATCAAAAACCTTCGAACCAAAACCTCCAGCTTTGAGTCCAGGACCGACAAAACCCTCTCCAGAACGGCCCATTCATCTCATCCTTCAAAACCCAAATCCCACCAATTTACTCACCATCATCTCCTCAAACCCTTCTCATGGGCTTGCCAGCATTGATTTTAGCCTTAAAGTTCCCTTCATGTTCAGACTTTTCGTGCTTCTCAGCCTCAGCGGCTTGAACCCTCTCGTAGCTCAACTCGCCCTTCCTCCACTCAACCCCTCTTCTCCTCAGCAGCCCGCCACTCTCTTTGACTCCGTCTTTCGTATCGAAGTTGCGACCCAAAACCCAGACTACCGCACTCCTTGGAATGCCGGTGGCTTCTCTGGGGGAAACGGCACCGGCTTTCTCATTGGTCATAACCAAATTCTTACCAACGCCCACGTCGTCTCCAATTCTCGTCGCATCCTAGTCACCAAACGCAATTCTGCCCGCAAGCATCCCGCCACAATTCTACATATCGCACACGACTGCGATCTCGCCCTCATCACTCTTGATGACCCCACACCACTTGAAGGACTCATTCACCTGCCCATTGGCGGCATGCCCGCCCTAGACTCCGAAGTCCGAGCCATCGGCTACCCCGTCGGCGGCGAACGCCTCTCCGTTACGCGAGGAATCGTTTCTCGCATTGATTTCCGCCCCTACTCCCACTCTCGGGCAGACTCCCATCTCATCATCCAAGTAGATGCCGCTATCAACCCCGGCAACTCTGGCGGTCCCGCCATCCAAGATGAAAAAGTAATCGGCGTTGCCTTCCAAGGCCTCACCCAAGCCGACAATACCGGCTACATCATCCCTACTCCCGTCATCAACCGCTTCCTCACCGATATCGAAGACAATCAGTATGATAAATACATGGATATCGGCATTGGCACTTTCCCCCTCTTCAACCCCGCAATGCGCAAAGCACTCGGTCTCAGCGACAATGACAAAGGCGTCCTTGTAACCAACATCATCGCCGAAGGCCCCTGCGATGGACTCATCGAAAAAGACGACATTCTTCTCGCAATCGAAGGCAACCCCATCGACTCCGCCGGCAACATCAACGTTGAAGGTGAAACCCTAGTTCTTCACGAAATTGTTGAACGCAAATTTGCTGGTGACATCGTCAAACTAGATTTCTTGCGTGACGGTAAAAAACAAACCGCCGACATCACCCTCAAACCTCTTCCTGGTTCTCCCATCGGCTCCATCATTTACGGAGAAAGACCAGAATACATCTTCTATGGCGGCCTTGTCATCCAACCACTCACCCTCAACTCCATGTCCGCTCATCGCCTCTCAAGCGTTACCATCCGTTACCTCACCAGTAACTACCTCACCAAAGCTATTTTCAAAGAACGCCCCGAGATCCTGATCCTCAGTCGAGTCGAGAGTGATTCCATCACCTCGAACATGGGCTTTTTTGCGGGGGCCATCATCAACACCATTAATGGCCAACAAGTCACCGACCTCAAACAAGCCTACCAACTCCTCTACGAAACAGAACAACCCGAATTCACCGTTCTTGAATTCGAAGGAATGGGACGCCCCCTCGCCATTCCCAGCGCCGGAATCCAAACCGTCAACAAACGCCTGATGGGAACCAACAACATCCCCTCCACTCACTACCTCGGCGAATAAACTCAACCTCCTTTTTCTCGTTCACATGAAAACATCTTTCCGTCTCCTTACCGCTTCCGCAATTTTCTCAACAGGACTTTTCGCAGACTCCCCAGAAGAACACTCTCTTGCCCTTGCCGCGAGCAAATCTCCAACAAAACCAGAACAAGCCGAAGTCTCAAAAAACGAAATGCTCGATGGCTTTGTCCGAGTCAACGCCACCCTTCAAACCTTCAACGCCGGTCAACCCTGGCAACGAAATGGCCCTCAACGACGCAGCGGACTTGGAACCCTCATCTCTCCCACCGAAATTCTCACCACAGCAGAGATGGTCGCCAACCAAACCTTCCTCGAACTCGAGTCCGCCGACTCCAGTCACCGAGTCCAAGCTAAAGTCGTAGCCATTGACTACAAAGCCAACCTCGCCCTCTTATCTCCCGTTGGTGAGCCGGGCTTCTTAGCTCAAAAAACCCCTCTTGCACTTGGCAAACCCGCCTCCATTGGCGAACAAGTCAACGTCTGGCAATATGAAGACAATGGAAACACCCTAAAGACTGCCGTCACCATTCGCGCAGTCGACACCTCTTCTACCTTCATCGCAGGATCCTCCTTTTTGACTTACATCGTCAAAGGCTCCATGCAATCAGCCTCCTCATCTTACACCCTCCCCGCCACCCGCAATGGCAAACTAATTGGCGTCCTCACTTCCTATGATTCCGAAGACCAAGTCTCAGATGTCATCGCCCCAGAAATTGTCGCAACCTTTCTGAAAGATGCTCGCGATGGAAAATATGAAGGCTTCCCCTCCCTTGGGTGCGCCACTCAACGAACAGAAGACAAATCCTTCCGCGAATACCTCAAACTCTCCCCCGAAGGCGGAGGACTCTATATTTCCAAAGTCAAAAAAGATGCTCCAGCCGACAAAGCAGGAATCAAAGAAGGTGACGTCCTCATCTCCATTGACGGAAGCAAGCTCGATCGCCGCGGTTACTTCCAACATCCACGCTATGGCCCTCTCCCTTGGACCGTCCTCATCAGAAACGACAAAACTGTCGGCGACAGCATAACCCTCAACATCTTGCGCGAAGGCAACGCCCTAGAAATCGAAGCAATCCTCGAAGCGCCAGCCAATCCCCTCATTCCTGGACACATCAATGATTCCCCCCCTCCATTCCTCATTAAAGGAGGCTTCGTGTTTCAAGAACTATCCCGCTCCTACCTCCAAGCCTATGGCGAAAACTGGACAACCCGCGCCCCCCTCGCGCTCATGTACGCTCTCAATAAACCCGAAAATTACGAAGAAGATCGCGACAGCATCGTCTTCCTCTCTCGCATCCTCCCCAACCCTGCCACCATTGGCTATGACCGCTTGTCAGCCCTCATCGTCAACGGAGCAAATGGACAAAAAATAAGAAACATCAGCCAACTCGCCGAACAATTGAGCAAAACTCCTAAAAACGGGATTCACACCATCGAACTCGACGACGCTCCCAGTGTTCTCTACCTCGATGCCGCCATTTCCGACCAAGTCGATCAAGAATTACTAAGACAAGGACTTCCCTCCCTTTCCAGACTTCCAGAAACATCCCATGAGTAACTTCGAAGACAAAGCCAAAGAAGCCCTCGCCAATCCCCAGAACGTAGGCGAAATGGACGACGCCGACACCGTCGGTACCGTCGGCTCTCCAGATTGTGGAGACATGGTACGCATGTGGCTCAAATTCACTGAAAAAGATGGGAAAAAAGTCATCGACCGCGCCTCCTTCCAAGCCTTCGGATGTCAGACCGCCATTGCAGTAGCCTCCATGGCCACACAATTACTAAAAGGGAAATCAGCGGAAGAAGCCGCCACCCTCAAGCCCGAAGACCTCACCGGCGACCTCGGCCCCCTACCGCCCATGAAAATCCACTGTGGACAACTGGTCGAAAATGCCCTCAAAAATGCCCTCGAAGGAACAACCACCGAGACTGCTAGCGGCCAAACGATTGCCTCCAACATTTCTCAAAACCAACCCAAAGGAACCATCCGTATCGTTCCCGTCGAATAGCATCACCGACCCGCAATTTCAGTCCCACCCTCCCATTTAGCTCTCCAGTCTTGCCCCCGTCCTTTCCAAGCGTTAACAACGCGGACATGTCCGTTCGTACTCGATTCGCACCCTCGCCCACCGGCTACCTACACGTCGGCGGAGCCCGCACCGCACTCTTCAACTGGCTCTATGCTCGCAAGCATGGTGGTTCCTTCGTGCTACGAGTGGAAGACACCGACCAAGCGCGCAATACCGAAGAAGCACGCCAAGCCATCTTCAATGGCCTGAATTGGCTCGGACTCGATTGGGACGAAGGAGAAGGGCAAAACGGTGACTTTGGCCCCTACAACCAATCCGAACGAACCGAAATCTATCAAAAACACTTCGAAACCCTCAAAGAAAGCGACCGCCTCTACCAAGAAGACGGCGCTTGGCGATTCCGTTTCGAACGCAAACCTATCGTGATGAACGACCTCGTTGCAGGTGAAGTCACCATCGATTACACCGACGAGTCCAACACCCCTGACATGGTAATACGTCGCTCCGATGGCTCCTTCGTCTTCCACTTCGTCAATGTCATCGATGATCTTGAAATGAAGATCAGCCATGTCATTCGAGGTGAAGATCACCTCATGAACACTCCCAAGCACCTACAACTCTTCGAAGCACTCGGAGTCTCCCCACCCCAATACGCCCACATCCCTCTCATTCTAAACTCAGATGGGTCCAAAATGTCAAAACGCGATGAAGGAGCAGCTGTAGCCGACTACCAAAAAAACGGCTTCCTCTCTCCTGCTACCGTCAACTTTCTCGCCCTTCTTGGTTGGTCCCCCAAAGACGACTCCGAAGTCTTTAGCCTTCCCAACCTCATCGAAAAATTTTCCATCGAAGCCATCAATCGAGCTCCTGCTAAATTCGATGTCCAAAAATGCACTTGGCTCAACCAACAACACCTCCTCGCTCTTCCACCGGAGGAATTCGCCTCCGCTGCCGAAGAATACTGCCAACCGTTACCTGAAAAATTCATCACTCTCGCCACCTCCATTCAAGAGAAAGTCTCCCTTCTCACTGAAGTACCTGAAGCCATCGCCTTCTACAACGATCCTCAATATCCCATTGACCCCGAACAACTCGCCAAAGTCAGCAAGAACGAACAAGCCCGACCTCTCCTAACCGCCCTTGCGCAGGCTTTCGAGAATCTAACAGACTGGTCACAAGCCAAAGACACCATTGGAACGACAGCCAAAGAAAACGGAGCCAAACCAGGTCAACTCATGTTTCCCCTCCGTATCGCCCTCTCCGGTAAAGGAGGCGGTCCTGACCTTGCAGCCATTCTAGAAATTCTCGAAAAAGAAGAATCCGTGCGCAGAATTCGTCGCATCATTGACCTCTTGGCTTAAGGCTGCACTCAGAACCCCTCAGACTAACCCCTCTTGCTCTGCTCCTCTCCGGAGACTGGGACTCAGTAGTCGCCCTTGCTATCTTTTCCTTCAGGAAAAAACATCCGCAACATTCCAGGAACACAGCGTCGGGCCGCCAATGCCCTCATCGCCCGAGAAACCGCAATGCGGTCGTCCTCTCGCGCCAAAATCGCTCGCTTCTTAAGAAACTTCCCCGCAAGACCCGCCGCTTGCCACTCGATCCAAGCAGCTAAAAAACTCACCAAAGTTCCAATCCCCAACCCAATCGAAACCGCCGGCAAAGCCCAACGGACAAAACTCCCCACAAAGGCCGCAAAGATCACCACCAAAATCAAAAAAGCAGGAAAAGCCCACGAGAATTTCAAAGCCCATTGCCTCCATCTCAAAAGCTCAGGCTGCGTCCGCCCAAGCAAAGCCAACCCAAAGACCAACCCCGCCTTCGCTAACGGAATCACTCTCTCCTCACTCGCAACCTCGTACGAAAGAGCCATCACTTCATCCGTCAACTTCGTTCGACGAGCTGCTTTCACCTCCATATCCAACTTCGCCTCCTCTTTGAGCCGTCCTAAAAAATCCTTCGCATTCAAGCGTGTGGAGTTCGTCGGAGTTCGCTTCAAAACCCGCTCTCCAAACCATTTCCGCATCGCAATCCCCACGATCACAGGCAGAAGACCCAGAATGAATAGCGTTTTAGTCACCAGCGAAGTTTTAGCCTCCGAAAGCACAACCGACAAACGTATAGTCAGCTTCCTCTTTCAACTCACAAAACAATCTCAGCTTCTTCCCATCAACCCTTAAAAAAAAGGCGGCCAAATTCGGCCGCCTCTTTAAAAAATCAATAAAATCTCGCGAATCAATTAACGCGAGTAAAGTTCCACCACTCGCTGCACATCAACAATCGAGTCAATGTCTGCAGGCTCGGGGAGGCGAGCAACGGTGCCTTCAAGCTTATCGCGCTCAATCGTCAACCAATCTTTCAGAGGAATGGACTGCGTGAGATCCAAACTCCGCATCCCCAATTGCTGGGAGGAAGGCTTGTCAGCCACCTTCACCACATCACCAGGGCGAACCTGATAAGAAGGAACATCAACCCGATGACCATTTACCAAAACGTGTCCGTGATTCACCATCTGACGAGCAGCTTGACGGCTATTGCCGAATCCAAGTCGGAAAACCACATTATCGAGACGGGCCTCAAGTTGCTGCAAAATCAAATCACCAGTAATCCCCCGCTGCGCAGCCGCATTCTCATAGTAAGCGCGGAATTGCTTCTCCAACAAACCATACATGAACTTCAGCTTCTGCTTTTCACCCAAAGCAACCGAGTAATCGGACTTCTTACGACGTCCCGCTCGCGCTCCATGCTGACCAGGAGGGTAGTTCCGGCGCTCAAGCGCTTTTGAAGGTCCAAACAAAGCCACTCCAAAGCGGCGGCTGATTCTTTCTTTAGGTCCAGTATAACGAGCCATTTTCTATAAATTCTAAAAGTTGCTAAACAAGGGTTAGACGCGACGAGCTTTCTTAGGCCGGCAACCATTGTGTGGAATAGGAGTCACATCTTCAATCACTCCAACATCGATCCCAAGAGTCTGAATAGCTCTCACCGCCGACTCACGACCTGCACCTGGTCCTTTCACCCGCACTTGGGCTGACTTGAGACCATGAGACATCGCCTGACGGCAGGCATCTTGAGAAACAACTTGAGCCGCATATGCGGTGCTCTTACGAGAGCCTTTGAAGCCCATCTTACCTGCACTAGACCATCCGATCGTATTTCCAACCTCATCGGTGACCGTAACCACGGTATTATTGAAAGTCGCCTTAATGTGAACAATGCCTTTAGCAATGTTCTTGGTTTTCTTGGCTTTGTGAACCTTCAGCGCGTCGGCTGGGTCCTCACCCATGATTTCCGCAAAGATATCCTTCTTCGGAGCAGGCTTACCCTCCGCTTCTCCTCCTTCGGCTTGAGGAGCATCTCCATCGGCAGCAGCAGCCTCTTTCTCGGGAGTTTCCTCAGTCGCCACAGCAGCTTCTGGGGCTTTTTCCTCAGCAGCAACTGGAGCTTTTTCCTCCGCTGCAGCCGGAGCTTGCTC
>CAZUEC010000067.1:0-8574 GCA_964618865.1 uncultured Roseibacillus sp.
GCCTAAGTCAGTAGTAAACTCTTTTAAGTTTCTATTATTAATACCAATAAGATCGGCTCCTAGATCGAGGGCTGTTTCCATTTCTGGTAAATCATGCACTTCTAGGAGTACATCGAGCTGGAAATCTTTAGCTATATTATAAAGTTTCTTTAGATATTCTGCTTCCATAGCAGCTGCAATGAGAAGAATAGCATCTGCACCAGCAATTATTGCTTCATAAATCTGTGCTTCATGGACGATGAAATCTTTCCGTAAGCATGGAATAGGGGAGTCGCGAGCGATTCTAGAAAGATAAGAAAGGTGGCCTTTAAAGAAGTTCTCGTCGGTAAGTATAGACATGCAAGTAGCACCACCATGAATGTACATGTTAGCTTGGCGCACAGGATCAAAGTTTGGATCAATGATCCCTGCAGATGGGGAAGCCTTCTTCACTTCAGCAATGACTGATAGCTGGTCAGGGCCAAGATCTAAGGCAGACCTAAATCCACGGAATTCGTTTCGTTCTAATGCAGCAGCACGGAGTTTATCTGTACGCGGAATGAGGGATTCAACCTCGACTTTCTTATAGTTGATGATTTCTGTGAGTTTGTCCACGCAGACAAACTAGTACACCGTGCTCTCATGTAAATGCGATTTTTTGATAAAAAAGTCTTGCCGATCTGAGTAGATCATGTAGAAAACGCCTCGCATCTACTGAATAACTTATCAAACATTGATAACGAAAAGGTGGAAGTAACAATATGGAATGCATAACAATGCGGGTGTAGCTCAGTGGTAGAGCGCGACCTTGCCAAGGTCGATGTCGAGAGTTCGAATCTCTTCACCCGCTCCAAAATCAGAGGCCTGAGGACAAAACCTCAGGCCTTTGTCGTTTAAAAATAGAACTCTCCGTGATGGATAAACTCGCCGAAATCATTGCTCACAAGCACTCCGAAGTAGAACCTCTCCTCTCCCGAGCCGCGAACCTCAAAGCCGCCGCCCTCCAACGCAACGACTTCCGAGGCTTTCGCACCGCCCTCGACCGCGGACCCGACCAACTCGGCGTCATCGCCGAAATCAAAAAAGCATCCCCCTCTGCCGGAATCATCGACCCCAACTTCGACGCCCTCAAACAAGCAGAATGCTACCTCGATGGAGGAGCATCATGCATGTCCATTCTCACCGACCAAAAATACTTCCAAGGATCCCTCTCCTACTTAACCAAAATCTCTGAAAAACCCTCCTGCCCACTTTTACGCAAAGACTTCATCATCCACGAAGTTCAAATCCACGAAGCCATCATAGCAGGCGCAGACGCCATCCTCCTCATCGTAGCCGCTCTCGAGCAAGAAACACTCACCAAACTCTACGAAACCGCCCGCTCCTTGCAACTCGACGTCCTCGTCGAAGTTCACGATTTACCCGAAATGGAACGTGCCCTCGACCTCGATCACATCGACCTTCTCGGTATCAATAATCGCAATCTCAAAACTTTCAAAACCGACCTCACAACAACCGCTCAACTCGCCGACGAAGCCCCTGATGAAGTCATCCTCGTCTCCGAATCCGGGATCCGCAATCCCGCAGATGCCTACCAGGTTCTCGAATACGGAGCCAACGCCATCCTTGTCGGAGAAACCCTCATGCGCTCTCACATCCCTGCCGAAACAATTCAAGAATTTCTCGCCCTCGAACTCTCAGAACCCGAACAATCCGCTACCTCCTAAATGGTCGCTAAGCCCGAAAAAGAAATCCGCTTCACCCGCTCAGCTCAAGCCCAAGGCTTCGCGATTGGCGGCGCTATCCTTATCGGCCTTGCCGCCACCCTCTGGGCCACCGCCTTCTGGGGCATTGGCTCTCCCATTCCCAAATGGGCCTTTTCCCCCTTTCTCCCCCTTGCGGCTGGACTCTTCTTCCTAAGCTACCGTTGCGCGAAGCACGCCTTCCTCATACTCAGCCCCGTCGGAATCGAATTTTTCCCCTTCTTCAAACCATCCCAGAACTTCAAAGTTTGGAACTGGTCAGAATTTCATCATGCCGAAGTCATCGCCAAACATCTCTACCTACATTTCAACGAAGAAGAAACCGGCGGCGCCGTAATCTCACTAAACCCCATCACCGAAAAATCCCGTCAACTCCTCGATATGGCCATCGAAGGCAGAATGGTCGAACGCTTTAACGATGGAGATGAGAAAGAAGACGCGATTGAAAACTAAAATTCTTCCTCAAGCTCCGTCACTTCAATCAACGGAGTCGTCTCCACCTTATCGTGAAGAATCGCTTGAAGCCACCGCGGTGATTTTTTCCCAGTCATCGTCTGAATCCCTATAACTGCACTGAGCGACACAAGCAAAACCGCAGCAGTTCCCAACGCTTGAGGATAAGTGATTTTTTCAAGAATCAACTTTCCCAACCCATAAAACACAACCGGCAACAATTGCAAACAAGCCGAGATAACCACTAAAGGCAAAATCCCAGGCCACCAACTAGACTCATGCCCCATCGCCAATAATACCAAAAACAACCCCACCCCACTCACCGAAAGTAAAACCTGCCAAAAAAGAAAATCCCAAATCAACGAAAACCCTCTTCGCCACACCACCCGACTCTGAGAATGAGACTCAGGAGCCCCTGCCACTAATCTTCTTTCTTCCAAAGCGATCGCTTTCGACTCTTTTCTCGTCACCTTCTCCGTCAAAGCCTCCGCCCGCAATTTAGCATAAACACTCAACGCCTCATCCCTCGTCTTCACCCCAGTCGCCAAAGCCTTTGCCCAACATTCTGGATCTAACTTCTCACTTAGCACCTCATCTCCTACCAATTGAAAAGTCTTCTGAGGAATCTTCTTTTTCACAACCTCCCCATCCTTCTCTTCCAAAGCATACAACACCGGCTTAACTCCTTCTGATTGAGGAAGCTTTTTACCTGCTAGTTTTTTATCGGAGGTGCTCATTATTTTGAATACCGGAAAGTTGTTATCATCGTCTCTTTCCTCATGTGAAAATTCAATTCAGGGAATCGTCACAAATTTATTAATGATCTCTTAACTTGTAAACAAAATTAAAGAAATTTCTTTTAGATTTCTAAAAAATACACTAAAACTCACTTGTTCACTGTTACTTTTTAAAAAACCTCAATTGTATGAAGAAAAAACTTAAGTTATCGAATTTCTCTCTCGATCGCATGAGTGCCCGCTGCGGAATCGCCTTGGCAGCCCTCGTCCCTCTCATCGCCGTCTTCTTCACCACATACTTTTCCTCAAAACCCAAATTAAGCCAACCCATCGCCACTGTCATTGATGGAGCCGATCAACGACTCATCGATTTCTGCGTTCGTAATATTAAAGAAACTCGCTCTTTTGTCCTCTTTCAACATGGCACCTGTGTCGTCGTCGAGAACGAATCCGACACAACCGTCATCAAAGAGAAAGCCCTGACCATCCTCAAAGAAACCGCCGTTCCAGACGCTCGTTTCATCTGCACTCCAGTAGAAGATAACAACCTAATCGTCAGCTATAACGAACCCGTCTTCCACCTTCGTTTTCAGGATGAAATGGACCTCCATCGCAAAGATATCGAACAGGACTTCAGACGCTTTCTCACCGAACAAGAAGCCGCCGACATCACCCCCGCTTGGGAGCCCCCCTTCCACGCCAAAGTCGGCCTGCGCTCCCGCGCTCGCCTCTTCAAAGACGCCTCCTCTCTCACCATCGCCCGAATAATCGCCCCTCAAAGTGCAGAAAATGCTGGTCCACGCGAGACCGCTTCGATTTCCTTCTAAGCACTCCATGGTAGCACCCTCCGTTCAATTCAACTCCGTCATCGAAGCTTTCGGCCAAAATGGTTGGCACCACGATCTTGTAGAAGGACGTGAAGTCCTCCAAACCCAATTCGAAGCCCACCACACCCGCATCCACGTCCTCGCACAAGCCTTCACCAATCTCAACGCCCTCGCCATCGTCGGCGAAACCCCCATCGACCCCCCAGAAAGTCACCTGAATTCCTTTCTCGAACTCCTCATGCGAGCCAATAAAATGCTCACTCTCGGAGGATTCGAATTCGATTTCGAACGTCGACTCCTCGTCTTTCGAACAACCAACTTGTTCGAAAAAGAAAAATACGACGCCGACATCATCGCCTCCATGGTCCACTGCATCATTGCAGAACTCGACCGTCTCGTCCCCCTCCTCAACGTCCTCCTCAAAACCAAAGCCGACGTCCTACCCGACCTCTCCATCGAAATGCTCCTCCTACGCGAAGACCTCCTCCCTCCCGTCCCCGACGAAGAAGGCGAATGGGATGGCGAAGAAGAAGAACTCTAATTCGCCCTCTCCCAGCCCTCTCTCCCAGAGAACTCAAGTTGTCAAAAAGGTGAACTCCCCCTCACCTTATCCCATCAACAAACACTCCATCGCCCGAAAAAGGCTCTCCCAAACTCCCTCTCTTCTCGACTCCGCGGCGAACAAACCACCTCACAAAAATCACTCCACCTCGTGCCCACTCTCACCAAACCCAACTCTCCACTCACCTCCGACCAATCCCTCGAAAACTTCCTCACCTACCTCCTCGAGTCCGGCATCGAACCCTATGATCATCAGGAAAATGCCATCCTCGAACTCTTCGAAGGCAAAAACGTCATCCTCAATACCCCCACCGGTTCCGGAAAATCCCTCGTCGCCACAGCCCTTCACTACCGTGGACTCTGCCTCGGACGCACCAGCTACTACACCGTCCCCATTAAAGCCCTCGCTAACGAAAAATTCCTCTCCCTCTGTCAAACCTTCGGCCCCGAAAACGTAGGCCTCGTCACCGGCGACGCCACCGTCAACCCCGAAGCCCCCATCATTTGTTGCACCGCCGAAATCCTCGCCAACCTCGCCCTTCGCGACGGCCAGAACACCCCAGCAGACGACATCATCATCGATGAGTTTCACTACTACTCCGACCACGAACGAGGCTGGGCCTGGCAACTCCCTCTTCTCGCCCTTCCTCATTGCCGATTCCTCCTCATGTCCGCCACCATCGGTGACCCCGAATTCTTCATCAAAGAACTCGAGAACCTAACCGGAACCTCCACCACTCTCATCCAATCTGAGCAACGCCCCGTTCCCCTCGAATTCGAATACTCCACCACCACTCTCGAAGAAAAAATTGGTGAACTCGCCGAAGCAAACCGCGCCCCCATCTACCTCGTTCACTTCACACAACTCTCCACCGCCAACACCGCCCAAAACCTCCTCTCCCAAAATTTTTGCACCAAAGAAGAAAAAAAAGAAATCGCCCACGCCCTCATCGAAGCCGACTTCCGCTCTCCCTACGGCAAAGAAATCTCCCGCTTTCTCCGTCACGGAGTCGGAGTTCACCATGCCGGACTCCTTCCCAAATACCGCCTCTTAGTCGAAAAACTCACTCAACGCGGCCTCCTCAAAGTCATCTGCGGAACCGACACCCTCGGCGTCGGAGTCAATGTTCCCATCCGAACAGTCGTCTTCACCCAACTGTGTAAGTACGACGGCAAAGGCACCGTCATTCTCCCAGTCCGTGACTTCAAACAAATCGCCGGACGTGCTGGACGACGCGGCTTCGACGACATCGGTTACGTCGTAGCCCAAGCCCCAGAGCACATCATCGAAAACCTCAAACTCGAAGCCAAAGCAGCTTCCGGAAAAAAGAAAAAAATCGTCAAAAAAACACCCCCCGAAAAAGGCTATGTTCACTGGGATGAAAAAACATTCCACAAACTCCAAAACTCTCCCCCCGAACCCCTCACCTCCACCTTTCGAATCACCCTTTCCTTCATCCTTCATGTCCTCTCCCGACAAAACGAAGACAGCTGCCAAGCCCTTCAAAACCTCATCGAACGAAGTCACGAAAGCGAAACTCGCAAAAAAAACCACCGCATCACCGCCCGAAAACTCTTCTTCAAACTCGTCCGAGGTAAAATCCTCCAAATCCTCCCTCCCGAAGAACCAACCTCTCCAAAAGTCCGCCTCAATATCGACCTCCAACAAGACTTCTCTCTCAATCAAGCCCTTGGCCTCTACCTCCTAGACACCATCCCTCAGCTCGACTCCGAAGATCCCAAACACGCCCTCAACGTCCTCTCCCTCATCGAAGCCATTCTCGAAGACCCTCACCAAATCATTCGCGCTCAAATCCGCCGTGCCAAAAACGAAGCGATCGCCGAAATGAAAGAAGAAGGCCTCAATTACGACCAAAGAATGGAAGAACTCGAAAAAATCGAACACCCCAAACCCGGCGCCGACTTCATCTACGACACCTTCAACGAATACATCGCCCAACATCCTTACCTCGCCGCCGAAAACATTCGCCCTAAATCCATCGCTCGCGAAATATACGATACCTATAGTAGCTTCGAAGATTACATCAAAACCTATCAACTCGAAAAATCCGAAGCCATCCTTCTCCGCCACCTCTCCGAGGTTTACAAAGTCCTCACTCAAACCGTCCCCTCATCCTTAAAAAACGAAGATCTCATCGCCGCCGAAGAACACCTCGAAACTCTTGTCCGTCAGACCGACTCCTCCCTTCTCGACGAATGGCAAACCCTCAAAAATGGCCCCACTCCCATCCAAGACGAACTCGAAAACAAACCGGAAAAACCAAAACCCATCTCCCCTCAACCACCGAATCCCCACCAACTCATCTGGACCTTCCTCAAAGCCATCGCCGAACACCGATACCTCGACGCCACCCAACAACTCCTCTCCACAAACGAATCTACTTGGACCGGAGACCAAATCGCCGACCTCTTTGACCCCTTTTTCGAAGCCCACCAATTCCTCCGCCTCGATCCCGAAGCCCGTAACCGCAAACATCTCCACGCAAACAACTCCTCCTTCAACCAAATTCTCCTCGACGCCCACAACGAACCCTGTGCCGAAATCTCGTTCACACTCACCCAATCCAACCTCATTCTCCAAAAAATCACCCTCCTCTAAACCCTTTCGGCCCTTCAAAACCACATCCCGCTAGGGAAAATGAACAACCAACCACTCCCTTCCCAACGACCGCAACTCACAAAAAGTCACCTTTCCCCCGCATTCACCCCATATCAGACCAAAAAACCAAGACCCAGCAAGCCAAAGCCCAATTTTTCGGTTCTTGCCTCTCGTCCACCAGCACACTAGACCCATTCCCAATGTCTTTTGCTGATCTCGGTCTCTCGGAACCCATTCTACGCGCTGTAACAGAAAAGGGTTACACCGAACCCACCCCCATTCAGGCGCAGGCCATCCCCATCATCCTCAAAGGCAAAGACCTCACCGGCGCATCACAAACCGGAACCGGAAAAACCGCCGCCTTCGCCCTCCCTTCTCTCTCCCGCATCTCCAAAAAAGGCAAACCCCAGATACTCGTCCTCGAACCCACCCGCGAACTCGCTCACCAAGTCGCCGAACAATTCGAAGAATACGGCAAACACACCGGCCTCAAAGTCGCCCTCCTCTACGGAGGAGTAGGCTATGGCAGTCAGGATAAAATGATGGCCGTCGCCGACATCGTCGTCGCCACCCCAGGTCGCCTCGTCGATCACTTCTATCGCGGCACCATGCGCTTCGGCGACCTCTCCATCCTCATTCTCGACGAAGTTGATCGCATGTTAGACATGGGATTCCTCCCCATCGTTCGCAAAATCGTCAACCTCTGCCCTTGGAAAATGCCCGCCGAAGAAGCCGACGAAAACGCCAAACGCCCTGCCAACCCTGCCACCGATCGACAGACTCTCTTCTTCTCCGCCACCATGCCACCCACCATTGAGCAATTCGCCAAATGGTGCCTCACCGATCCTGCCGAAGTGCAAATCGCACGCCGCGAAGTCGCCTCCACCGTCTCCCACGCCTTCTACCCCGTCTCCATGGATCAACGCGATGAACTCCTCCTCGCTCTTCTCAAACAGACCGATTTCGAATCCATCATGATCTTCACCCGCACCCGCAAAGAAGCCGACTCCGTCACCGCCATGCTCAAAGGGAACGACCATGCCAAAGCCGTCGCCATGCACTCCGACATCAACCAACGCGACCGCATGAAAGCCCTCTCAGGCTTTAAGGACGGCAGTCACAATATTCTCGTCGCCACCGACGTCGCCGCTCGTGGCATTGACGTCTCCGGCGTCACCCACGTCATCAACTACCGCGTCCCTGAAAACGCGGAAGATTATGTCCACCGCATTGGCAGAACCGGCAGAGCCGAAAAAGAAGGAGACGCCTTCACCATCCTCACCGCCGACGAAATCGAAAACGCCGACTCCATTCAAAATTTCATCAACCGCAAAATTGAGCGAAAAAAACTCGCCGACTTCCCCTACATCTACACCGCCCTCCTCGACGACTCTCCTCCCAAGCCTGTTCGTAAAAAACGCCCCCCCGCACCCAAGCGTCGTCGCCGTTAGTCGCTCGCACATTCCTGCCACTGTCCGAAGCGCTTTTGTAGGTCTTTGAGTGCTTGCCCGAATTTCTTTTGAGTCCAGTAAGCGGAATGGACGAAGCGCGGATAATCAATATCCTCGGTGGCTTTCATGAACTAGACCGTTTTCCAAAAGTTCGTTCGTTTATCGCCGAGAGAGAATTTCTTG
>CAZUEC010000068.1:0-8308 GCA_964618865.1 uncultured Roseibacillus sp.
CAAGAAATTCTCTCTCGGCGATAAACGAACGAACTTTTGGAAAACGGTCTAAGAGCAGAAGTAGTGCTTTTGTTGTGTTGTGGGTCGTTTGGTAATTGGGTTGGCGTTCGCGAGTTAGGAGGAGAAGGAGTCTCGGATGACGGCGAGGGCTTCGGATTTTCCGGTGCCGGTTTTTGAGGAGGTGAGAATCATTTGGGGAAGGGGGTTGTAATGTTCGCCGAGGGTGGTGCGAAATTTTTCGATGTTTTTTTGCAAGGGGGTTTTTTTGAGGCGATCTGTTTTGGTGAAAAGGAGGGTGTGTGGGCGTCCTAGGTCTGCGAGCCAGAGGGTGAAATCGAGGTCGATTTGTTGGGGGGGGATCATGGCATCGATGAGGACGAAGACGTGTTGGAGTTGTTTGCGATCAGAGAGGTATTCGGAGATGAGAGAGGCGAAGATGTCGCGTCGCTCTTTCGATTTACGAGCATAGCCGTAGCCAGGAAGGTCGACGAGGTGGCCGGCTTTGGGGGGGACGAAGAAGTAATTGATTAGTTCTGTTTTTCCTGGGCGGGAGGAGGTTTTGGCCAACTCTTTACGGTTGGTGAGCATGTTTAGAAGAGAGGATTTGCCGACGTTGGAGCGGCCGATGAAGGCTACTTCTGGGAGGTTGGTGTCGGGGCAAGCCGCTAGCTCGGGGGCAGAAGTGAGGAAGGTGGTTTGGGAAGTCTGCATAGAGGCGAGCAGTGGGAGGGGGCGAGTGTGTTTATTGGGCTTTATCGCCTTGTCGCCTTATCGTTTTGCAAGTGTGATAATCACAGACTTGGAGGTCGGGGTATGGCTGGTTTTCGCTTTTGAATTAATGGGAACTAAGACGTTGGCTTCTGGATAGTAGGCGGCAGCGCTTCCCTTTGGGGTGTCGTAAGGGACTGCGAGGAAGAGTTCGGCGGTTCGGGTTTCGCCTTCGAAGTAACTTGTGATGTCGACTGGTTCTTCGGGTTCGATTCCGCGTTCTTTCATGTCTTCGACATTGAGGAAGATGATGCGACGTTCGTTTTTGACCCCGCGGTAACGGTCGTCCATTCCGTAGATGGTGGTGTTGAATTGGTCGTGACTGCGGAAGGTCTGGAGAAGGAGTTGGTCTTTTTCGAGTTTGAGGGAGGTGAGGGAGTTGATGGTGAAGTTGGCTTTTCCGTTCTTGGTTTTGAAGACTCGTTGCTTGACTCCATTGGGAAGGTAGAAGCCGCCGGGTTGACGTAGCCGTTCATTGTAGTTGTCGAAGCCGGGGATGACGCGTGCGATAGATTCACGGATGCGATCGTAGTTCATCTCGAAATCGGACCAAGGGACTTGAGAGCGTTTGCCGAGAGTGGCTTTGGCCATGCGGCATACAATGGCAGGTTCACTCAGGAGAGAGTTGGAGGCGGGTTCGAGTGCTCCTTGTGTGCTGTGGACTACTCCCATTGAGTTTTCAACCGAGAGCATTTGGCGTCCACTGGCTTGTTCGTCTTTTTCGGAGCGTCCGAGGCAAGGGAGAATGAGGGCACGCTTTCCGGTGACGAGGTGGCTTCGGTTTAGCTTGGTAGAAATGTGTGCGGTGAGTTGACAGTTGCGTAGCGCGGTGGCGGTGTAGTGAGTGTCGGGGGCTGCGGAGAGGAAGTTGCCTCCGAGAGCAAAAAAGACCCGTCCTTTACCTGCGTGCATTGCGCGAATGGCTGCTACGGTGTCGTAACCGTGCTTACGTGGGGAGGTGAAGGAGAACTCTTTATCGAGGCTGGCGAGAAAGCTTTCAGGTGATTTTTCCCAGATTCCCATGGTGCGATCTCCTTGGACATTACTGTGTCCACGCACGGGGCAAAGGCCACTCTTCGCGCGGCCAATTTTTCCGGTGAGGAGGTGGAGGTTGACGATTTCGCGAATGATTTCGACTGAGTTGTGGTGTTGGGTCAGGCCCATGGCCCAGCAGGTGATGGCTTCTTTGGCGTTGATGAAGGTGAGGGCGGCTTCGCGAATGGATTCTTCTGAGAGTCCAGAGAGTTCTTCGAGTTCTGGCCATTTGGGTAGTTGAGCTTGAGCTTTGAAGGCTTCGTATCCGGCAGCGTGTTCTTTGATAAAGGCTTCGTCGATGACGCTGCCTGGTTTTTTGGCATCTTCTTCGAAGGCGACTTTGATGAGGCCTTTGAAGAAGGCGATGTCGCCGTTGAGCTTGATGGGTAGGTGTTGTGAGGAGAGGGGGGTGGCTTGACCGAGGAGCCCGGAGACTTTTTGAGGATGTGCAAAGGCGCGCAGTCCGGTTTCTTGGAGGGGGTTTACTGAAATAATTTTGCCGCCATTTTTGACCGTCATTTCTAGAGAGGTCAGCATGCGTGGGTGGTTGGTGCCGGGGTTCTGGCCTACGACTAAAACGCAATCTGTGGTTTCTAGTTCTTCTAGGGTGACGGTGCCTTTGCCGATGCCAATGGTTTGATTGAGCGCGGCTCCCGATGATTCATGGCACATGTTAGAGCAGTCGGGTAGGTTGTTGGTTCCGAATTGACGGATAAAGAGTTGGTAGAGGAAGGCGGCTTCATTGCTGGCACGGCCAGAGGTGTAAAAGATGGCTTCGTCGGGATGGGCACAGGCATTGAGCTCGTCAGCGAGAACTTGGAAGGTTTCTTCCCAGCTGAGAGGGCGGTAATGAGTTGCTCCTTCGTCGAGGATGAAGGGTTCGGTGATGCGGCCGACGTCGTTGAGCCAAAAATCACTTTTTTGAGCCAATTCGAAGACGGAATGGTTCTTGAAAAATTCACGATCGACACGTCGGTCGGTGATTTCGGTGGCGATTGCTTTTGCTCCGTTTTCACAAAATTCGGTAGGGGCGCGCTTGCCGTCGGGGTCGGGCCAGGCACAACTAGGGCAGTCAAAACCACCTTTTTGGTTTAACTTGAGTAAGGCTTGGGTGCCGCGAACGGCATTGGTGTGAGAGTGGATCTGGGCAAGAGAGGAAATAACGGCTGCTGACCCAACGGCGTGTGCTTTTGGTTCGCTGAGTTTTAAGTCGGCTAATTCGCGAGGAGGTTCGGCGTCAGGAAGGTTTTCGATGCGATTGCTCATTTGCTGAGGTGACTGTAGCGGAAGAATGGGAGCTCGCCAATGGCAAGAATCTTTTTGGGACGTGCTTTTTTTATTTTGAGAGGAAAGTTGGAGGGGGTTTTGTGTCAAAACAGGGTGAAAATTCAGTCTGCAGAGGGGGTTGGAGTTGATTTTTCTCGCAAGCTGGGTCCAAGCTGGCGCGAGATGACGTTGAAGGTGCAGCCAATGCAGGAGTTGGGGACGGCGATTGAGGTGCCGGGAGATAGGAGTTGTTCTCATCGGGCCGCGATTTTTGGGGGAGGGTCGGGAGAGGGGTTTCCAGATGGGATGGAGATTACAGGAGGGAATCCTTTAGGGGGGGCGGAAATAGAAAGTTATGGCAATCATCGGACTGCGATGGCTTTTGTGATGGCAGGACTGTTTCTATCTGATGGAGAAGTTGTGATTCCGAATGCGGCCTGGATTGTTACTTTTTACCTTGGGTTTGTGGAGTCATTGGAGACGATGAGTAGAGGAGGAGTGGTTTCGATTTAATGAGTTCGTTTCGTGCGATTGCGATTGATGGTCCGGCGGCATCTGGGAAAAGTACGGTTGCTCGTCGTTTGGCGGAAGACTGGGGATTGACTATGGTGAATTCGGGAGCGATGTATCGAGCGGTGACTTGGGAGGTTTTGCGAAGAGGGATTGATCCGACTCGTCAGGAGGATGTGGAGGGGCTTCTTTCCGAGGTTAATTGGGGTTGTCAGGTTCGAGATGGTCAGACGGTGATGATCGTGGATGAGGTGGAGCCGACGATGGAGCAGTTGAAGAGTGATGAGGTTAATGCGGCGGTTTCTTTTGTAGCTGCTCTTCCTAAAGTGCGTGAATTGTTGGTGGCTAAGCAGCGGGAGTTTTTAAATCAAAGTGATTTGGTTATGGAGGGAAGAGATATTGGGACGGTGGTTTTTCCGACGACTCCTTTTAAAGTTTTTGTGACTGCGAGGGAGGAGGTTCGTCGTCAAAGGCGGGCTGCAGAGGGGGCTGACGATGCGGTGATGGAGCGGGATAAGAGGGATTCGGAGAGGAAAAATTCTCCGTTGCGTAAGTCGGAGGGGGCGTTCGAAGTTGATAGCTCTGAGATGGGGGTTGAGGATGTTGTGGCGGAGGTGAAGAAGGAACTCGTTAAATTAGGTTGGAAGGCATGAAGTTATTGCAAAATATGAATTGGGTGTATTGGGCTGGTTGGAGCTGGTTTCGAGCGGTGGCGAAGGCTTCCTTTAACTACGAGGTTGTTGGTAAAGACCGGCTCATTGATGAGGGCGGGGCTCTTGTTGTTTGTAATCATGTGAGTTTTCTTGATCCGCCTTTGGTGGGAATTGCTCATGATAATGGGGTGTTCTTTTTAGCTCGGAAGACTTTGTTCAAAGGGTTTACTGCTTGGCTTTATCCGCGATGGAATTCGGTGCCAATTGATCAAGAAAATCCGGATATGAGTAGTCTTAAGAATATCATTAAGTTGCTGAAATCAGGTGAGCGGGTGGTGATGTTTCCGGAAGGAGAACGTTCTTGGGATGGAAAGATGTTAGAGGCGAAGGCGGGAGTGGGTTTGATTATTTCGAAGGCGAAGGTTCCTGTTTTACCGGTGAGACTTTTCGGCGCTCATGAAGCTCTTCCTCGGGGGGCGTCTTTTTGGAAACGGAAACAGGTGACTTTGGTTGTGGGTGAGCCGATTGAGTTCACTGAGAAGGAGCTGAAGGCGAAAGGGCGAGATGCTTATCAGGAAATCGCAGACAAGGTGATTTCCGAAATTGCGGTCATTGAGTTGCCAGAGAAGCGGTAGCGCTTTTTTTAAAGAAGGAGCGCAAAAGGGGGGCGTTGTTCTTTACCAGGCGTCGATGCCACCGGCGAGGTTGGTGAGATCGAGGTAGCCTTGTTGAGCGAGAAAATTGCAGGCATGGGCGGAACGAATTCCGGATTTGCAATGAATGACTATGGGTTTGTCTTTGGGGATTTCATTCATGCGAGCAGGGAGTTCTTGGAGGGGTAAAAAATGGGAGCCTGCAATGGATCTTTCGGCGTGTTCTTCGGGGGTGCGGACGTCTACGAGGATGCCTTCCCAACCTGTGTTTTGCAGTTCACGGAATTGGTCGGGAGTGATTTCAGTATAGGGAGCATTCACGGAACAGCTATGGCCTTCGGGGCGTAAAGTTACAAGGCTGGGGTTGGTGCCACAGAGAATGCAGTCGGGGTTTTTACGGAGTTTGATGGTGCGAAAGGTGCTTCGTAAAGCGTCGTAGCAAATGAGTTTTCCCAGTGGTGCTTGGCCTAGGGAGAGTAATATTTTGAGGGCTTCCATGGCTTGCAAGGAGCCGATGATTCCGGGAAGGGCTCCGAGGACTCCGGCTTCTGCGCAGTTCGGGACGGCATCAGCAGCGGGAGCGTTTGGGAGTAGGCAGCGGTAGCAGGGGCCTTCTTGATGAGGATGAAAGACGGTGACTTGTCCATCAAACTGAAAAATGGATCCGTAAATGAGAGGTTTTTTGAGGAAGAAGGCGCAATCGTTGGTGAGATAGCGAGTTGGGAAATTATCAGAACCATCTAGAATGAGATCGTAAGGAGCGGCGATTTTTTCGGCGTTCTCGACTGTGAATCGAACTGGATGTTGCTCAATAGTGAGGTCAGGGTTGAGTTCTTTTAAGCGTTCTTCTGCGGAATTTGTTTTTAGTTGTCCGACTTGTTCTTCTTTGAAGAGGATTTGGCGTTGGAGGTTGGAATGTTCGACTTGGTCTGGATCGACGAGGCCGATTTTTCCAACGCCGGCGGCGGCGAGGTAGAGGGCGGCTGGAGAGCCAAGACCTCCACAGCCGATGATGAGGACGGAAGATTGCAGTAATTTCTCCTGACCTGCCTCGCCAACTTGAGGAAGAAGAGTGTGCCGGAGGTAACGTTGCTTTTGCTGAGGGGTCATGGAGTTCCTCAATGGACACTAAAAAGGGAGGATTCACAACTGCAGGGGGAGGAGAATCTGGAAAGAGGTCTCTTTCAAAAGAAAATCTGTTTCTTGAGTCATTTCGAACGAGGGATAAAGAAGGTGTTTGCTAGGGGGGATTTGCCTTTCTTTGGTGATTTTGGGGTTGTCTGGGATGGGTGGTGATTGGGGGTGAATTTCAGAACGGAATTGCATCCTGCCGCGTCTTGGCGCAAGGAGGGGCATGTTCGTTGACCGTGTGCGTGTCTTTTGCAAAGCTGGGGATGGAGGAAATGGAGCGATTTCTTTCCGCCGCGAGAAGTTCGTGCCTGAGGGAGGTCCTGATGGGGGGGATGGTGCTGGGGGAGGAGAAGTGGTGCTGGAGGTCAGTGAGCATGTTGATAATTTGAAGGCATTTTCTTATAATCCGAAGTTGATTGCGGAGGATGGGCAAGCGGGTCAGAAGTATAAGAAGACTGGGAAACGAGGGAGGTCGGCAGTGGGGAAGGTGCCACCTGGAACGGTTGTTTACCGGACTGAGGCCAAGACGGTGAAGGAGGCTTTGGAGATGGAGCATGGAGATGGGATTGATGTTGAACCTATTGCGGACCTTACCAAGTCGGGAGAAAAGGTGGTTCTTTGCCGTCCTGGAGATGGAGGGCGTGGGAATTGGCATTTTCGGAGTTCGACTAATCAGGCTCCTGAAGAGCGCGAGTTGGGAACGGAGGGTGAACAGGGAGTTTATTTCTTAGAATTGAGGCGAATTGCTGATGTGGGTTTGGTGGGGTTTCCGAATGCTGGGAAGTCGACTTTGGTGGGGGCGCTTTCGGCAAATAAACCCAAAATTGGTTCTTATCCTTTTACGACTTTGACTCCGTCGGTGGGAGTGATTGATTTTCCGGGATTTAAGCGATGTACTATCGCGGATATTCCGGGGTTGATTGAAGGAGCGCACGATAATCGGGGATTGGGTCATGAGTTTTTGCGACACATTACTCGCTGTCACTTGCTTTTGTTTGTGCTCGATATGTCGGGTCTGGAGGGACGTGATCCGATCGAAGACTTACAGACGTTGAGGACGGAGATTAAGATGTATGATGAGGATTTAGCGAAGTTTCCTTGGAAGATTTTGGCGAACAAGATGGACTTACCTGAATCGCAACAAAATTTTGAGTATTTGAAGCAGCGTTTTCCTAAAATTGAAATTCTTCCTATTTCGGCCAAGGAAGAAGAGGGTTTAGAGGATTTGAAGAGGAGGCTTTGTGAGGAAGTGGGTCAACAACCTAAAGATGCGGTGAGGAAGTTAGATTCCGATGATGAGTCGTAATGAGGACGAGGGTTTTCGTTTATGGCGCTTTGAGGAAAGGGGCTTCTCATGCTTGGCGCATGGATCGAGCCGAGTTTGTGGGAGAGGCTTTGGTGAGGGGGGTTTTGGTTAAAGTCGATTGGTATCCTGGATTGGTTTTGGAGGGGGACAGTGAGGTTAAGGGAGAGGTTTATTTCGTTGATGAGGAGACTTTGAAGGAGTTGGACGAGTTTGAGGGGATTGGAACTGAGGGTGCCTGCAATGATGAATACGAGCGAGTGGAGGCGGAAGTGCGACTGGCAGATGGAAGTGCTCTTCGGTGTAGTATTTATGAGTGGCAACTTGGAGTGGACAACTATGAGGTTGTGGCGAATGGAGATTGGCTCACGGTTCAAGTGTGAGTGGAGGGCGTTTATGGCTTTGTCTTACAATGGTGGATTCTTGGTAGAGATCGCGATTCGAAGCGTTGTATTCTGATTTGAGGGTGAGAGTGGTTTGCGATAAGTCGACAAGGCTCCAGGATAGGAAAGTCCATTGACCATCTTTGCCATCATGGGCGAAGCCGATGAGGAGGTGGTGGGCGGGTTTGAGAATTTTGGAGGTTTTTTGTCGAGGGGTGTAGTAAAAGGTTCGGAGGCTAGAGGATTGGGATTGGGCTTCGTAGAGTTTGGGGTCGAGGTAATAGGTTCGTCCAGTGGGTTGATGGAGGATCATCAGATCGGGGTAACCCGAGCGTTGTGCTTTTCCTTCTCGAGTGTGAGGAATTTGACAGCTGAGGTCGGGTTGTGCGTCGAGGTGTTCGAGAAGAGAATCTTCGAAGTGTCGGGAGGCTTCGTTGATGCGAGGCATGCCGATGAGAGGAGAAGTTGGTCTGTTGAACTTTTCGATGGTCGCTGAAGCGGCTTGTTCGATGGCATCGAGGACGGGTTTACAAACACTATCAAGGGGAAGAACGCGTTGCCCGCTGCTTTGTTCGATGATGGTTTGAAATGAAGCGGTGCCAGTGG
>CAZUEC010000069.1:0-8142 GCA_964618865.1 uncultured Roseibacillus sp.
CAAGAAATTCTCTCTCGGCGATAAACGAACGAACTTTTGGAAAACGGTCTATACGTCGATGACTTTGCCTGTTGTTGGCTTTGCGTGGTCGCTTTCGTCATTTCGATTAGGCTCGAAGTCGGGGTGTAAGGGATTTCCTCCGGCGGTGACTTGTATTTTCTGAGCGAGTTTGTCGCTCAAGAGTTTGCGAACGATTGCTCGAGAGGGGGGGAGGAGTAAGAGGAAGCCAATGGTGTCGGTGAGGAATCCGGGGGTGAGCAAAACTGCGCCGGCGATGAGAATCAAGAGGCCGTCGATCATTTCTTTATGAGGCATTTTGCCCATGGAGAGTGCGTTTTGGAACTTGGCGATGGCTTTGCCGCCTTGTGACTTGGTTAGTGAGGCTCCAATGACGGCGGTCACTACGATGATGATGAGAGTGTTGAGGAGCCCTAGGTGCTGGCCCAGTTTCATGAAGAGGATGAGCTCGATGATGGGAATTGAGATAAAGAGGAGGAGGAGGCGGGCAAACATGCGTGTGGGCGTTTGACTATTAGTTTTGTCGAAATCTTCTTTTTTGGAAATAGAAAGTTCCTTTGATTTTGGAATCAATCGGGAACGGGAGTGTCGGCGAGAATGGTTTCGACAATAGAGGTGTTACTTAAGCCTGCGAATTTGGCGTCGGGTTCTAAGACGAGTCGGTGGGCGATGACGGGTACGGCTAGGTTTTGTATGGTAGCTGGAGTGACAAAATCTTTTCCATCTAGGAGGGCCATTGCTTGCGCGGTGCGCATCAGGGCCAGAGAGGCTCGCGGAGAAGCGGCGAGTTTGACTTGGTCGGCAGAGCGGGTGGCACTGACTAAGCGTACGATGTAGTGACGGACTTCGTCGGTAATGGTGACTTTATGGGAAAGTTTACGCACTGCTAAGAGGTCTTCGCGGCTACAAACTGAGTTGAGGGTGTCGAGAGGATGCCGGCCTTGTTGTTCTGCGAGCAAGGCTACTTCTTGCTCGACCGATAAATAGCCTAGGTCACATTGCATTGCGAAGCGATCCATTTGCGCTTCTGGTAAAGGGTAGGTGCCTCTGAATTCGACCGGATTTTGGGTGGCGACGACAAAGAAGAGTTCACCCAAATCGTAGTGGCGTCCTTCGATGGTGGTTTGTCCTTCGGCCATCGCTTCTAAGAGGGCGGATTGAGTGCGAGGGGATGCGCGGTTGATTTCGTCGGCCAAAAGAAGATCGGTGAAAATGGGGCCTTCGTGGAAACGAAATTCTGATTGTGAGGGGTCAAAGATAGAGACTCCGAGAACATCGGAGGGAAGAAGGTCGGGTGTGAATTGGAGTCGTTTAAACTTCATTCCGCCCACGGCTTGAGCCAAGGCTTTGGCGAGAGTGGTTTTTCCGGTGCCGGGGTAGTCTTCGAGGAGGAGGTGGCCGCCGCTTACTAAGCAAGCTAGGACTTGTCGGAGAGTTTTTTCTTGGCCTCTGATAACGTTGCTAAGAGCAGTTTCGATTTGATGAAGGATAGCAGTGGCCTCGGCGGTCGTCATGTGGGAAGAGTTTGGCGAGGGGGGCAGGTTGACGCAACGTCTTTTGATTGCAGAGTGGAGAGTGATCAGGAGATAGGCTCATGAGGGGAGGGAACTTGGAAGCTTGCACCTAGGTAAGAGTAGGTTATCTTCTTTTTATGAATCGAGCGATGGGATTGGTT
Source organism: uncultured Roseibacillus sp. (assembly GCA_964618865.1). Classification (GTDB taxonomy): domain Bacteria; phylum Verrucomicrobiota; class Verrucomicrobiia; order Verrucomicrobiales; family Akkermansiaceae; genus Roseibacillus. The sequence goes on from CAZUEC010000069.1 coordinate 1,694, forward strand.
TTCTTGTTATTTTCAGCCTTTTGTGGGGCTTATGAGATTCCGCAAGGAGTGGTGGGAATTAGTGAGTTGGAAGGGGCTCAAAAAACGGCCAAGGAGAAGGGAAAACCAGTGGTTTTGGTGGTTGCGATCAAAACTCAACCAGAAACGTGAGACACTTGTCCTGGGACCATCAGTTCGTTGGTCAGTCAAGAGGTTCTCAAGTGGTCGCAGACAGTGGCTATTGATCCTTCCGATGTGTTAGCCCTTCCAGAGGAGGTGCGCGCTACCGTGAAGGCTAAGGCGGGGGTGACTCCAAAGGTTTTTGTGATGAATCCTGCGCTTACTGAAAGTTATGGTGCCTTCAATCATGAGGAGTTGAAAGGGAAGAACTGGGCTCGTATTTTTAAGGAGGCAAAAGGAGCCGTGAGTACGGCAGTGAGCAAGGGCTCTTTCATCAAGGCGGCGAAGGTGGTGCAGGTTTCTGATTCCAAGATTGAAAATTGGAAGAGTTCCGCAGGGTCTAAAATCGAAGCCAAATTGGTGGCGATTGAAGACGATTCTATTTTTGTTTTTGAAACAGCTGCGGGAAAAACAATTCGTGCTTCGGCGGAGAGGTTGAGTAAGGAGTCTGTGGAAAAAGCGAAAGCTCTTGCTGTTGAGTAGAATGAAAAGAAAGAGCTGGAAATTTTGGCTCTATCGAATTGTTCGTTTATTTTTTGTCGCCTACGGAACTGTTGCGCTTTTTGCTTGTTCGGTTGGAGATCGCCTTCTTTTTGCGCCGCCTCCTGTGGGCTATGCCCTTTCTGAGGAGGAGGTTGTTCAATTTGGAAATGATGACGAGTATGCGGGCTTGTATCTTTCGGCTCAAGTTGAGGCGGCTCCGACTTTGTTGTGGGCCCATGGTAATGCGGAAGACGCTGGGATGATTCGCCCGGTAATTTGGGGGTTACAAGAGCGGGGGTTCAATGTTTTTGCTTACGATTACCCTGGCTACGGATTGTCGAAGGGGAAGCCGAATGAGAAGGGGACTTATCAAGCTGCGGAGAAAGCTTTTAGATTTTTAGTAGAAGAGAAGGGGAAGAATCCTAAAGAGGTTTTTCTTGTTGGGCAGTCGGTGGGGAGTGGTCCGAGTACGTATTTGGCAGAGCGGGGAGAGGCTGGAGGGTTGATTTTGATTTCTCCATTCAAGTCGGCCTTTCGGGTGGTGACTAAGGTGAAGGTTCTTCCTTGGGATCGTTTTGACAATTTTAAGCGTATGAAAAATGTGGAGATTCCTTTGCTCGTTCTCCATGGAGACGCGGATGAGGTTGTTCCGTTCTCGCATGGGGAAGCTTTATTCGAGCGACATCAGGGGGAGAAAGAATTGGTGCGGTTGGAGGGGGTGGGTCATAATGATTTGTGGGCGCAATCAAGAGATGAGGTTTTCGCTGCGATCGTTGAATTTGCGGATCAAGCGGACCAATAGTTTTGCTATTCTCTTTCTGATGAATCGATTTTCTGTTCGAGAATGATCGTTCGTTCGGGGTAGGAGGGAGAATGAATTTGATAGAGTGAGCCATCTACGCTTTCGACGACAAAGACTCCTCCTAATTTTGCATTATAGGTTAGTTTTTTCCCGGGGGTGAGTCGTTTGGAAGGGCGTTTGCGGTGACCTTTGCTGGAGATGGTAGAAATGAGAACATCCGAGGAGTAGTTGTTTTTGAAGGTGAGTTTGGTAGGAAGGGTTCTTGGCTCTGCGCTGGCATGGACGGTGGGGATGAGCGATAAGGGTTTACGAGGATGAGTTTCGAGGAGTTGGGTGGTGAGTTTTTCGATTAATTCGGGTTTTACTTCTTCTGCGATATTGTGTGTTTCGGAGTGTTCGGTTCGATGATCGTAGAGTTCCTTGGCGGTGACTTCTCCTGTTTCGAAGTCGCGCCATTCGATGAAGCGGTAAGAGTCGGTGCGGAGAGCATAGCCCATGTGTTTTCCTTTGGAATTTCCGCGATAGTATTGATTGACGGCTCCTTTGTGGACTTTGGTAGAGGGGTCGTTGAGAACCGGTGCGAGGCTGGTGCCGTCGATGAAGTTAGGTTTTTCGACGTCGGCTAGGTCGCAGAGAGTGGGAAAGAGGTCGAGTAGTTCGGCTAGGCTGTCTGTTTTTTGACCTTGAGTCTGGAGGTTTGGTGCTGAGATGATCAGTGGGACGCGAGCATCGATTTCGTAATTGGTCATTTTGCCCCAGCCACGGTATTCACCTAGTTTCCAGCCGTGGTCGCTCCACAAGACGATGATGGTGTTGTCGGCTAGGCCTTCTTCTACAACTGTGTCTAAGAGCCGACCAATTTGAGCGTCGATGTAGCTGACACAGGCATAATAGCCATGCATGAGTGAGCGTGCTTTTTCGGAGGAGATGGTTTGGTCATGCCAAGGGCGAGGGAAGTCGATGAGGTCCGAATAGTGGGTTAGTTCACTATTATTATGAAGTGCGTAAGGCGGAGTGTTGGGTGTGATGATTTGTTCTTCAAGGACCGGAAGGGTTGTAGGGTCATAGAGGTCCCAGTATTTCTTTGGAGCAACCCATGCGAGGTGTGGGCGGATGTATCCCATGGCTAGAAAGAAGGGGTCTTCTTTTTTGGCAAGGCGTTTGAGGTCTTCGATTGCGAGATTGGTTTGAGCGCCGTCGATGAGTTGGTCATCAGGGAGGTTGGGAGCGGCGGTGCTGGGAGGGCGGAGGCTGTTTTTTCTCCAGTCTTTAGCAGGGAGTTGAGCGGCCACTTTACGAATCTGTTCGCGAGTGCCTTCGGGATAAGGGTCGGGTAGTGAGGGGAGGCTTCGAATGGGTTCGCTCCAAGATTGTGGATCGGGTGTTGGGTTGTGATAAATTTTTCCGTGACTTACTGCCGTGTAGCCTGAACGTCGAAACCATTGTGGAATTGTGATGGCATTGGGTTTAGCTTCTCGAAAGTGAATCGGAAGGGTCCAGACTCCGAGCTTATCGGGTCGTTGTCCGGTCATGAGGCTAGCGCGGGAGGGGTTGCAGACTGCGACTTGGCAGTAGGCGCGGTTAAACTGAACTCCTTGAGCTGCGAGTTTGTCGATATGGGGGGTGTGAGCGATAGGATCTCCGTAGCAGCCTAGTGAAGGTCGTAAATCGTCGACGGCAATGAAGAGGATGTTAGGTCGAGCAGTTCCGTTAGAAAAGGAGAGGATGATTAGTCCAAGAATGGTGAGGAGGCGTTCCATAGCGGCATTAACGTGGCTTCTTTGAAGAGCAAAAGACAAGGTTGCTGTTTTCGAAACGGTCTTGGGTGTGGGAAGGGGGGAGAAGAGTTACCAAGAAAGTTTGGTGGATAAAATGGCGCCGAAGCCAGGTTCGTTGAATCCAGAGCCGTGGATGCGGAAGTCTTCATCGGTGAGGTTGTTGAGAGTGGCGTTGAATTCTAGGTTGTCGCTGACTTTCCAGCCGCCTTTGAGATGAAGAGCGAAGTAGGAGGGGGTGCCATTGGGGGGGATGCGTTCGTCGTCGTTGAGGTCACTGGCGGAAAGACGGTCGGCGCGAGCGGCGGCGATGCCACGGAGTTCGACCCACCATTTTTCGCTAGGGTCTTGATAGCGAAGGGCGAGTGAGCCGCGCAGGGGGGAGAGGCGGGAAACTGGTTCGGTGATTTCGCCGTCGCTTTGGTTGATGAATTCTTGTCGAGTGACATCGCCGAATTGCCAAGTGAGGAATCCATTCAAAGACCAGGAGTCGGTGAGGTGATATTTGGCTTCGAGCTCGGCTCCGAGGATAAAGGCTTCGGCGGCGTTGATGTTGGTCTGATCGTCGTCGAAAGGGGATTCTTCGACTCCGACAATGAGGTCGTCGACGAAGGTGGCAAAGAAGGAGGATTCCAGTTGGAAGCGTTCTTGTTGCACTCGAGTTCCGAGTTCTAAAGTGAGGGTTCGTTCGGGTTCGAGATCGAGATTGCCGGTGGTCTGAATCCCGCTGCGGGTGGTGAGGTTTCCGGTGAGGTCATTGACGTTTGGTGCTCGAAAACCTTGCGAGGCTCCTCCGAAGATTTGCCATTCTTCGCTCAAGTTGTAGAGCGCGCGTGCATTAAAGACGAGGTCGTTGAAGTTGGCGCTTTCGTTGATCGAATCGAGTTCGGCATCGATGAAGGTGAAGCGAAGGCCGCCGGTGGTTTCGAGGCGATCGTTCCAAGAGTGCCGGGCTTGTAAGAAGATTCCGAGAGATCGATAGGTGGAGTCGTCGGCGAGGGGGAGGTCGGATTCGAAGGTGTTTAGCAGAGGGTCGATTCGGCTTCCAGTGGCGTCGATGCGGTCTTCGAAGTAGTCGGCGCCGTAGATGAGAGTGGTGCCAAATGGGAGGGTGGATTGTGCTTCGATAGAGAGACCATAAATGTCGGTATCGATATTTTGATTACGGATGGGGTTGGTGTCTCCGCGGGTGGTGCGGTCTTGAAATTGGGAGTCTTGAGTGGTTTGGAAAGAGGCGGTGATTTGGTAACGGTTGATCCAGGCGGCTTCTGGTTCGTGTTCTATGCGTGCGTAGAGAAGGGAGCGTTCTTGATCGAGGTCGCGTGCATCAAATTCTCCGGGGGCGAGCCCTGCAAAGCCGCCTGGATTGCTGAGGGTGGAGTGATTACGGGAGATGTTGTCTTGATTTAAGGTTTGGCCGGCGAGGGTGATTTTGAGGTTGGGTTGGAGGGCGATTTCGAATTTACCGTCGAGGGCTTGTTCTTGGTATCCGGTGCCTTCTTGCCGGCCAAAAAAATCGCTGCGGACATCGCCAAAATCTTTGACGGTTGCTCCTAAGGTGAGTCCCCATTTTTTGCCGACTCCAATTGATTGTTGGAGGCGTCCTAAGTTGGAGTTGCTGTTAGTATTGTATCGGTAGAAGAGTGAGCCGTGTTGAAAAAAGCGATCTTCTTCTTTTTCTAAGAAATCGGAGTCGGCGGTACGAACGTTGACGGTGCCTCCGAGAGCATCGGAACCAAAAAGAACTGAGCCTTGAGATTTGACGAGTTCGATTTGGTTCAGACCAAAGCCATCAACGGTTGCTAGGTATTGGATGGGGCCGGAGCGGAAGGTGGAATTGTTGAGGCGAATGCCGTCGATTAGAAAGAGATTCTGTCGACCGGTGAAACCTCGAATGAAGGGGGATCCTTGGGCGTTGGCTGTTTTCTGGACGGAGACTCCTGGGGTGAGGGTGAAGGCTTCGGGCACGGTGCGGAATCCTTGCTGAATAATCTCTTCTTGAGTAATGAGTTCCGTAATATGAGGGGCGTCGGTGAGTTTTTCTTCGTAACGCGAAGCGGTGACGATTGTTTCCTCGATTTGAATTTGGGCGGAAAGGGTGAGCGGGAAAAGGAGTGCGAGAGTAAGACGCATTGATGAAAAAACGGGATAGAAGGCTATTTCTTTGAAGAAATTTGATTGTAGGTTCATTTTTAAGAAATCAGAAGATTTACTAGTAGGAGTGGCGTGGATGGGATGATTTTTAGGCTAGGGAGTGAGTAGGCTGCTCTCGCCAGTGAAGGGGGAACGTGGTAAGGAGGCTTTCGAATGCAGGGTTTTGAATATGCGATGTTAGGTGGCAGCTTGTTGCTTTCGCTGGTGTTGTTCATGATGTGCCTGTTGCTTTTTTCGTTACGAAAGTCGTGGTCGGTCAGCTTGGGAAGATCTGTGGGCGAAGTGGAGACTAAAAATTTGGGTTGGCTTGATCTTGCGGGAGTGGGGCTCATTTTTGTGATTTACTTGGGAAATTGGATTGATTTGGGGCGGGTGTATTTGACGGAGTCGGCGAATACTCGGGTGATTGTGATGCAGTTAGTATTGCAAGTGGGGTTTTGTGGATTGGTGTTAGGGGTGCTTTATCGGAGAGTGAATTTTAGGGAGTTTTGGGGATTGAGGCCCGTTCGATATTGGTGGGTGATTGGGGTTACTTTTGTGGGAATTGGGAGCTACTTTGTCGTGCTGGAGGTTTTGTGGGCGATGGGTTTTGAGGATTGGATGGCGAAGGTTTTTCCTCGTGTCTTTGAAGGGGTGCCGGGTGATTTTCCTGAAATTACGTTTAGTTATCAGTTGGTTTTGGGGGTGGTGCTTGTGATTAGTGCGCCTTTGATGGAGGAGATGGTGTTTCGGGGCTATCTTTATCCGGTGCTGAAGAGAATGGGTGGGCTTTGGTTGGCGGCGGTGACGGTGTCTTTATTTTTTGCGGCAGCTCATTTGGAGGGGAGCTATTTGTTGGGGCGTTTTGTGCTTAGTTTGATCTTAATTGCGGCCTATGAGTTGACGGGTTCTCTCTGGGCTCCAGTGGGGATTCATTTTTTGAACAATTTGTATGTTTTTGTGGGTAGTCTTGGAGAGTGATGGAGGAGTCTGCGCCTAAAGTTTGTTTGAGTGACCTTGGAGAAGAGGAGGTTGTGCGTCGATTGGTGGGTAGGCTACCGCAAGGATCGCATGTGTTGGTGGGGCCGGGGGATGAT
>CAZUEC010000070.1:0-8061 GCA_964618865.1 uncultured Roseibacillus sp.
TTTCCAAATTTGAGAATTCTTCCCAGTAGTGCCAAGTGATGATTTTTGATCCGATGGTAAGATGGCTGCGAGACCAAGTTTGAGCGTCGGGTCGATTCATGCGGACGGTGAAGGCGGAAGGCTCTTCATTTTGGCTGCATTGGTATTGTTCGAGTGAGGGCTGGAGTGCGAAGGATTTTTCGCGGGCAGCTTTGACCTTTTCAAATTGATAGGAAGAGCTGGTGGAGGGCATTTTGGGGGAAGAGGCAGTGAGAGTCTGTCCATCCCAAGAGTGGGCTACCATTTGATTGTGATGAAAGGCAAATAGGTCGAAGGGTTTGGTGCTTTCAGAGAGTTTGGGTAGGTCATTGATGAGACTTGTTAACTTCCGAGTGGCGGCAAGTGAGCTAACGAGTTGACCACGACTCTTGGGGGGAGAGGCATTGGGGTTGAGAGTGGAGGTGATATGCCAGCGATTGAGAAGGCAAATGACGAGGCCGTGTTCGTTAGCGAGCATCCAAGTGCCGCCCGCATCAGGGTCGATGGGGGAGAGGTAACGAGTGCCGTCGGGTGTTTGATGTTCTCGGGGAGGGAGGGCCCGGCTGCGAGTTTTGAGTTCGTCGCGATTGAAGAAGACTTCTAAATCGTCGTCAGTTCGCCAAGTCAGGGTGCACATGTGGTGAGATTCATCGCTTAAGTCGTCATTTGAGGGAAGTGCCGACTTGAATCAATCTAGAGAGAGGGGGATTTGGTTTGTCCGTTGCTAGAAGGCTGGGCGTCTATTACGGGTGGATTGTCTGTTTGGGTGGGTTGTGTTTTTTCTCCATTGCCGACCGGCAACGGTGCTTTGTCGATGCTTCATGTGCTCCCGCCCGGGGAGTTGCTATTCGACATTCATGTTGAGATTCCCATGGAGGGAAGAATCCATAGCTGAGCGGTGATATAGAGACCGGCTCCGGCAATGACGGCTAGGAGCCCCGTCAGGGAGCTGCCTTTTTTTCTGGAGGAGTTCATACAACGAATTATAAACCAAACTGAAAAAAATGCTTCCTAAAAATTATCCGGTGTCTTTGGGCCCTTTTTTTGTGGAGGAGATTTCTTTCTTTCGAAAAAAGAGTGGGTGACTTAAATCCGTGTGCTCACAGACGATTTCTAGTTGGTGGTTTGCATAATCTGTTTCATGTTCGAATCAGTCAGGAGACAATCGGCATAGGATGGTTTTAGAGGAGACTCAGGCCTTGCGAAACTCTCGAAATTCGGGCAGAGTCCCGTTATTAAGTAATTATGGAAATTTTAGGGAACTTAATCGCTATTGCGGTGGTTGTTTTGTTGTTCAATTTCATGATTTTCATCCATGAGCTTGGCCATTTTCTTGCGGCTAAGTGGCGGGGATTGGAAGTTGAGAAATTTTATATTTGGTTCGGCAAGCCAATTTGGAAAAAGACGATTGGTGGGGTTGAATATGGAATCGGAAGTATTCCTGCTGGAGGTTATGTTGCTCTGCCGCAGATGGCTCCGATGGAGGCGATTGAGGGGGGGGATTCTGAGCGTCGGCAAGAGTTGCCGCCGATTTCTCCTCTCGATAAAATCATTGTTGCTTTTGCGGGTCCTCTTTTCAGCTTCTTGCTAGCTCTGACTGCGGCCTTTTGTGTGTGGATTTTTGGAAAACCGGCGGATACGGTACACTCCACTCAAATTGGATACATTCTGAAAGATAGTCCGGCGGAAAACTCGGGGCTTCAGTTGGGAGACCAGATTTTGTCGGTGGATGGAAATTCGATCAATCGCTTCTTGGGAGGGTTAGATGGACTGAGTGAAAATATCATGCTTACTGAAAGTGAGACTGTTGATCTCACTTTTATTCGTGATGGCAAGGAGATGACGGTCACTTCCGAATTCCAGAAAATTGATAAGCCAAAGTGGTGGCAACGGCGTTCGATGCGTAAGATTGGGGTGAGTTGGGCCAATCCGATGATGGTGAGTGAGATTATGAAAGAGAGTCCGGCTGAGAAGGCAGGTTTCCAAAAAGGAGATCTTCTTATCGCAGTGAATGGGACCAAAATTTTCAGTACGCCGCACTTCAACGATTTATTGGAAGCTGCAGTCGGAGAGACTGTTGAGGTTCAGGTTCAGAGAGGAGAGCGAGAGGAAGCTCTCGAGATCGCAGTCGTGGTGGCTCAAGATAAGAAGACAAAGGAGCTGCATCCCGATGGGAGTGTTTTGTCACTGGGGTTAGATTTCGAATCTTCCTTCGATCTTTCTTTGGTGAATCCTAGCCCTCTGCAACAGGTGAAGGATGGGGTCACGCTCATGTATAAGACGCTTCGAGCCATTCTGGCGGAAGATTCTAATGTGGGAATTCAGCATTTGAGTGGCCCGATTGGAATTGGTGATGCGATGTTTGGGATTATTCGTACCGATGAGGCTCTTCGGCGTATTTTGTGGTTTATGGTGGTTTTGAACATCAACTTGGCGATTATGAATTTGATGCCACTTCCTGTTCTCGATGGTGGACACATTGTGCTCGCGATTGGGGAATGGATTGCGGGTAAGCCGGTGAAGCTTCGAATTCTCGAGATCATTCAATCAGGTTTTGTGATCGTGCTTTTGACCTTGTTTGTTTATGTGACGAGTAAGGATATTGGGGGCTTGGGTATTTTCGGAAAGAAAGAACCATGGGGTGCTCGAGGAATTGAGTGGTCACTCGAAGAGGTGGCAGGTTTGGAGGGGGGGGAGAGTTCTACTGAGGCTCCCGTAGAAGAGCTTTAATCAATTCTTAAACAATTTATTTTGTGAAACAGATCAGTTTTTTTCGCTCTCCATCGTCAGTCAATGTGGCTCGTTTGGGGTTTCTTCTTCTTTGTCTTCTTACGGGGGTTGCGCTTCATTACGGATTCGGGGCAAATAGTTATGGAGATGATTTGTTTCCGATAGGAGTTGCTCTTGGAGGAGCTATTATGACGGCGGTGTTGCTGATTTGGGTGGAAACTTTGATTTGCGATGTTTCTTTACGCGAGTTCTCGACAGGTACTTTTGGGTTAGCGGTGGGGGTATTTTGTGGCTGGTTACTTACCCAGCTCAAAGTGGAGGAGGTGATTTTCAAGCTTATCGAAGTCAATAGCGGAGCTGATTCTCCGTATATGGGGCGGAGTATTCAGGATTTGATTTCACTCGCTTTCCGAGTGTTGTTTATTGGAGGGATGGGGTTCATTGCCTCAACTCTTGCTTTGCGCAGTGGTAAGGAAGACTTTGCTTTTGTGGTGCCTTATGTGCGCTTCCGGCAGGATGGGTCTTCGGGAGCTCCTATTATTGTGGATAAGGAGGCGGTTCTCGATGGCCGAGTTGAATCAGTTATGAGCTCTGGATTCTTGGCTGGTCGGATTGTGGTGCCTCGAATGGTTCTCGATGATCTTCAATTGATGGTGGATTCGCCGGATGTTAATAATAAGCAGCGTGCTCAACGTGCTCTTGATGGTTTGGCGCGGATGAAAGCCAACAATGAATACCGTCTCACGGTGCACGAACATCCATCCAATACGTCTTCAGATGATCCGAAGGGTCAGCTTGTGCGCATTTCACAAATGTTGGCGGGAAGGGTTCTCACAGTGAGTGATGAGGTTGCTCGCATTGCGGAGGTGCAGGGAGTTGATGTTCTGAATCTTCATGAACTGGTGGAGGCTTTGAAGCCAAAAGTGGTCGTGGGGCAAAAGGTTCGCCTCGCTCTGGTGCGGACTGGTCGTGATGAGCACCAAGCGGTGGGTTATCTCGCTGATGGGACGATGCTGGTTGTTAACCAAGCGGTTTCGAAGATGGGCACGACTCAAGATGTGGTGGTTATTTCAAAATTAGAAACCACGAGTGGAGAAATGATTTTCGCGGAATTGGCCTGATTCGTTTTATGAAAGATGCTCTGGTCCTTATTGAGTTGCGCTCGAATGGTGAGGGAAAGTGGTTTGGTTGATTTCGGGTAACGGTTAAAAAGTGCCGTTTAATTTACGACCAGTCCAAAAGAGGGAGAGCAAGATGATGAGTAGAATGGCTGCGGCGGGGTGAGCCCAGATTCGAAAAGGAATCACTTGAGGGCGGGGAGTGGGAAGAAGTTGTAGGTTTTTAAGGAGTCCTTCTAGGTCTCCGGAAGTGGCTACTTTTCCGCGCGAAATGTCAGCTATCTCGGAGAGAACATCTAGTTTGGCAGGTTGACCGACTTTTTCTAACTCTTCGTCTTGAGCTAAGATGAGGGTGCTGAGTTGTGGGGTGTCACTTGTTTCATCGGGGAGAAAGGCATCAATTTTCCATTCTCCTGCTTGGTCAATGGTCAAGTGGCTTTTGAAGGTGCCCCAGGTATTTTCGGCATTTTCTGCCTTCAGTTCAAGGCGGGTTGTTTTTCCGGAAGGTTGGGTGATATCTAGGGGAATGGTTCCTTCGCGGAGAGGGGCTCCATTGGCATCGAAGACGTTTGCGGTGAGAGTGACTCGGTCACCAGGTTTGGGGCGTTCCGGTGAGAAGTAGAGTCGGATGCGTTCGTCGGTGGCGATATTGCGTTGGTAAGACATCCAGCGTGCAACCTGTCCCCAGAAACGGTAATGATAAAGGTCTTCTACTCCTCGTCTCCACCGCCAAGCTGAGTCGTGCCCTAAAAAAAGAACTTTGCCGCTCCCTACGCGATTGGTGACGAGGAGAGGAACGCGACCGTAGTCATTACGTCGATTGGAATGGACGGCGAGGACTTCGGTGCCTGACTTGGCGCGAATGACGGGAGCGTGCCAGTGAAAACCGGGTAAAGAAGCCCAGACGCTTGGATTTTGATCCTCACTATCTGCTAACATGGTTAGCAGGGAAGAACGGCCTTGGGTTGTTAATTCTAGGGGAGAGGCGGTTCCTTCTGAGTAGCCACTTGGTTGCTTTAAATCGAGGACGACAGGCATGAGATCTCCTAGAGGAGATTCGGTGAGGCTTTGCCAATTGCCTTGGCTACCAGGAATAAAGACTAATCCAGAAGCCAAATTTTCGACGAGTCCTTTGAGTAATTCTGCTTGTTCGTTTGAGAGTTGTTTTTCACCGACGCCGATGTCTCCAAGGAAAACGACGTCGTATTTTTGTAAATCCTCCATCTTCGCAGGAAACTCTTTAATGTAATCGGGCCCATCACCGGAGCCCAGTTCGGGGTGCAGGAGTAAGCAATCGACTTTGACGCCGGGGTCGCGAGAGAGGGCATTGCGAATGAAGCGATACTCCCATCGAGGAAGAGTTTCGATGACGAGAACGCGAATATCTTCTGGTTTTCCAGAAAGGGTGAAGAGGCGGCTATTATTGTCCGGGAGGAGTTCACCGTTGGCGGGAGGAATGGTGAGAGTGAGGGTGTTCGAGCCATCTTTTTGCAAACGATAAAGAATGGATTCATAAAGAGTGCTTCGAGCAGGAATGGTGATGTCTTTTGATATTTCATTGCCGCTGGAATCACGGAGGCGTACGATTGTTCGCAAGTCTCGGTCTAGGGAAGAGCGAATGCTGAACGGGATTTGTACGTTTTCTCCTACAATGCCGTAAGTGGGTGCGGAAACGGAAAGAAGTTCGAGGTCGGGGAGGCGGACATCGGAGCCGAGAGGAACGGGAAAAATGGGGATATCGCGGAGGCGGTATTTTTGAGCGGCAGTCACGGGTGGTTTGCCTTGATTCCAGTCCCCATCACTCAATAAAACGACGGAACGAAGGTTGGGGCGGTCATCGAGTAAGTCGGCGAGTGCTTTTTCAAGGTTAGTTCCACTTTGTACGCCGGGTTCGGCGTTTTCTGTAGGGGCGCCGAAGGTTTCGATATTGACGGTTGTTTTGCCATCTTCGAGGAGAGGAAGGAAAAATTCTGATTGTAGGATTTGTTGAGAAAGCTGGGTACGTGGGATGATTTTGGGGCGAGCGAGATCTGGATTTTCGGTAGCATCCACGGTCGACATGGAAGCGGTGGTGTCGGCCAGAATCACGATTTCTGGTTCTTCGGTGGGATTGAGGATGCGGTGATATTCGGGCTGCAGCAAAAGAACGACAACGAGAGAGGCAATGGTAAAACGAAGAAGCTCCAATAAACCGGTTCGGATTGGTCTGACTGCTCTGCGAAAAGCGGTCCAGCAATAAAATCCAATCGTGATCAGAAGCAGTAAGCCCAACCAGCCAAAAATACTGGGAGCGGAGAAATGGAGTTGGTCGATTTGAAACTTCACCAGAAAGGGTCCAAAGAGCTTCTCTGCGATTTGGTTTTAGTCAACGTTTCGTAGAGAGGAGTTTGTTCAATATTGGAGGGTAATGAGCATTGGTAGCTGTTTTTTCTGTTTTCTGGTCCGAATTGAGGGTGAGGAGAGCGAGAGAGAATTGCCAAATTTGTCAGATTTCATCTCGAAAATAGTCTAAAAGGCGAGCCTGCGGTCTAAGCTTCGGTATTGTATGGCTTCCATGATGTGAGCGGAAGCGATGTGGTCTTCGTGGGCGAGATCGGCAATGGTGCGAGCGACTTTGAGGATGCGATCATGGGCGCGAGCCGAAAAATTTAATTGTTCCATGGCTTGTTCCAACAAATCGGAAGAATGTTGGTCGAGGGCGCAATGCTCGCGCACTTGTCGGGAGGGCATCGCGGCATTGACGCGTAAACCTTCTAGATTCTGTAAACGTTTACTCTGTACTTCGCGAGCGGCGACGACTCGCTCTCGAATGGGCTCTGATTTTTCACCTTTAGCGGAGCTGGCGAGTTCTTTGTATTCGACCAAGGGGACTTCGACATGAAGATCAATGCGGTCTAACAGGGGGCCGGAAATTCGTTGTCGGTAGTTCTCTACTTGGCGGGGATTGCAACGGCATTCTCGTTTGGTGTCCCCGAAAAATCCGCAAGGGCAGGGGTTTAAGGCTGCGACGAGGACGCATTTGGCTGGAAAAGAGAGGGAGCCGGCCGCGCGGGTAATGGTGACTTCTCCATCTTCCAAGGGCTGCCGAAGCACTTCCAAAGTAGAGCGTCGGAATTCGGGGAGTTCATCGAGAAAGAGAACTCCATTGTTAGACAAGGAGATTTCCCCTGGGCCAGGGTTACTTCCACCTCCTAAGAGACCGGCATCAGAAATGGTATGGTGGGGGGCACGAAAAGGACGAGTGATGAGAAAAGAATTTTGGGAATCCAATAAGCCTGCAATGGAGTGGATTTTGGTGGTTTCGATAGCCTCTTCCTCATTCATGTCGGGCATAATGGTCGGGAGGCGTTTGGAAAGCATAGATTTCCCTGTGCCTGGAGGTCCGACCATCAAGATGTTGTGGCCGCCGGCGACGGCGACTTCGAGCGCTCTCTTGACATGGTGTTGGCCTTTGACGTCCTCAAAATCGACTTCGTAAGTGCGCTGTGCTTCGAAGAATTTGCGACGATCGAGTTGATAGGGAGTGATATTTTCTTCGCCAGTGAGGTAGCGGAAGGCTTGGTTCAGGTTGGAGACTGGAATTACGTCGATCCCTTCGGTGATCGCTGCTTCGGCTGCGTTTTGGGCAGGAACGAGTAGTTTGCGGCGTCCTTGTTTTTTGGCTTCGATGGCAATGGAGAGCACTCCTTTGACGGGGCGAATGGTTCCGTCCAAGGAGAGTTCTCCGACGATGGTGTAGTCTTGTTCGTTGGGAAATGCGGTTTCCATTCCATTGGCTGCGATGGCTAAGCCGATGGGAAGATCAAAAGAAGGGCCTTCTTTTTTTAAATCAGCGGGTGCCAAGTTTACGACGTTGACGATGCAATCACGAAAGCCCGAAGAGGAGATGGCGGAGCCCACTCGCATTGCGGATTCACGCACGGCTGCATCTGGGAGCCCTACCACTATCGTTCCTGGTTTCTCTCCGTCGCGCCCATGAACCTCGACCTCTACTTCGACGGCATCGACTCCTCGCAGGGCTGCTGAAAATAAACGCGTAATCATTTCGCGAGATTATTTCGAGCGCGGGCAGAGTAAAGGTGTTTTTTTGAACAGTTTTCTTAAGGATTTTGTGTTTCAACGTAATCTGATACGCCGCCATAGATCATTTTTCAAAAGTCTATTCGTCTATCGAGTTTTTTTAAGGTTTGAAAGT
>CAZUEC010000071.1:0-8045 GCA_964618865.1 uncultured Roseibacillus sp.
TGACCCTGCTGACCTTGCTGACCTTGCTGACCTTGCTGACCTTGCTGACCCTGCTCACCCTGCTCACCCTGCTCACCTTGCTCACCTTGCTCACCTTGCTCACCTTGCTGACCTTGCTGACCTTGCTGACCTTGCTCACCCTGCTGACCCTGCTGACCCTGCTGACCTTGCTGACCTTGCTGACCTTGCTGACCTTGCTGACCCTGCTGACCTTGCTCACCTTGCTCACCTTGCTCACCTTGCTCACCTTGCTCACCTTGCTGACCTTGTTGACCCTGCTGACCCTGCTGACCTTGCTCACCTTGCTCACCCTGCTCACCACTCGGATTCTCTCCTTCAGTTGCAGACTCACCATTCTCATTTTCAGATTCAGAACTCGACTCATCCTCTTTTCTACCAGCCTCTTCTGCCGCTTTCTCCGCCTCCTCGGCCATTTCCTCCAAAGTCTCTTCCAGATTATCTTCGTTCAACGCTCTCAAAAATTTAGAAACTTCGCGCAGGAGCTCTTCCGATTGCTCAAGATGTTTTTCACTCGTCTCAAAGACCTCTTTTCTCATCGCACGTTCTGCCAAGATCATATTGTCTTCCGCATCTCCCATCCGGCGAATCAAACCATCGGTTTTTTCAGGATGATTCAAAAGCTTACTAAACAGCTCCCCCGCATCGGCAACAGCCACTTCTTGTTGCCGTTTTTCTGCCGAACCCAATGACTTCGACGCCACCGCATGACGAAGCTCAGCCTCTTCATTAGCTAAGCGTTCGGCTTCCCGAGCAAGCTCATTCAAATCCTTCGGCTTTTCACTCTCCGAAGGCTTCTTTGAAGGCTTCTTTGATTTACTCAAATACTTATTCACCTTCTTCCGAAGCTCTAACAAAGTAGTCAACGAGCCATCCGAATTCAAATAACCAGTCGAAAGTTCGAACGCCTCAAAAGCACTATTTGCTTCATTCATTTGCTCAATCGCCACATCCAACAATGCAAGATCATCAACAGTAAATTTCTCAACCGCAACTTCTCTCAGCTCAAAGGCCGTATCGATATTCTTCGACTGTTCATCAGCCAACTTCTCCATCACCACTAACTGGGGTTCATTTCCTATCGAAGACTCTCGTTCCTGAAAAGACTCCGAAACAATCCGACGTTCCATCTGAATCAACTGATTCAGTAAATCTACACAGTCTCAGGGCTCTCCTGCCTCCTGCTGATACCATCTCGTTTGAAACTGCTGGATATCAATCGCCCGCATACTACTAATCGTGCGCGCATCACCACGTGGCTTCTTATCCTTCGCAAAAGCATAGAGGCGGACATTATCATTAATAGACAAAGAGAATTCTTCCAATGCAGCCAAAGCTAATTTTTTCACTTCCAAAGAACCATCTTCCTCAATCGGGAAATGAAGCAACTCTCTGCGCTCCCCTTGTGCTTCCAAAATAATCCCCACCTCCCCCAAACCGACATCGTCACTCGCCCGAATTCGAACCGGGACTTCTCCCACCGGCGTTGCTGCCATTTCTTTTTTAGGTTCTATGATTTTAATCTTAGGCATCTCATCAGCTCGGCCATCCATTAAGAACTTCACCGTATTGAGCTCATGCCCCTTTTCATCAAATCCCACTAAATCGTACACCCTCTTTCCAGACACTAACTCAGTCGTTACCAAAATCTGCCGATCATCACATTGAGCTAACAATTCTTCACCATCATCAAAGACCAGCTTGGCCTCTCTCATCGGGGCAGACATCTTAAATACCAATTCCGTTCGTGAACCCTCCAACCCTTCCACATCACCATTTTCAAATTCGATCGGCTCTAAGCCAGTGTAATCTGGCGGAGTCACCACCCCACTGCTACTAAGTAAAACCGCAGCATCTAGGCATTCCACCGCCCTCCAATCAACCTGAGCATCTCCCGCAATAAGAGTATAGCTAAATCCACCCGGCGGCATCTTCATACTGAGCTTATAAATTCCGTTATTCTGTTGCTCTAACGTGCGCTCAAAGGGCTCTCCCTCACCACTGCGCAGAACAACCTTCACCTCTTCTGGCTTGCGACCTTTAGCCTCCACTTCGAAACGAAATGACGTCTCACTACGATAGGAATCTTTTTCCGTCTTATCCGCCAAGCGAGTAAAAGACAAATTAGACGACGGCCAAAGTATCCGTACCGTCGCTGTTCGAAAATCTCCCCAAGAAACATAACAAATCAAAAACCCAAAAGCCGCCAAAGCAGCAACCCGAGGCCAACGCTTTATATCCGATACATCAACCACTGACTCAGGCCTCACCCCCATCCAAAACCGACTCGCTCGTTTCACTACATCAGCAGCCATTTCAGGAGAAACTCCACTTTCGGGCCCCACCTTGCGAGACTGCAAATCGAACGCCGTTCTCGGCAACTGCCCAACAGCAGGAAAGGCGTTTTCCACAGCCTCAACTGCCGACGCTTCCCGAACTCTCTGCGACCTCTTCCGCCATAAAAAAATGATCGCCCCTGCTACCAACAAAGTTCCCAACCAACCCATCCAACGCAACGGCAACGACAATCCAACCAAAGCATCTAAGAAAGCCATCCCAATCATCAAAAGAAGAACAACAACCAAAGCCCTCCATTGTCCCGCTCGTAAAAAGCTTCTTCGCATCTTCGCGAGAACTTCCTTTACTCGAGGATGACCGCTGCCACTTGGACTTTGATGAATATTGTTCTTCATATATTTTGAGGGCTAGGTTTGCGAAAATCAGAAAACCACATTTCAAATAAACCAACAAAGACTAGCAGAATGAGAAGCCATGGCCAGAACTCATGAGCGCGCTCCCTTTCTTTCGGCAAAGCCCTCGCTCGGATCGAACCAATCTCCAGATTATCAGTCACTTCGAGAGGAATCCCTAATCTCACCTTAAATTCCTCATCACTGAGAACGGTCACCTTACTTTCCCCCAAATCAGCATTCACAACCTCCAATTTTCCTTCGGACTCAAAGATTCCTTGCTCAGGATTCGCCAATCCAGTCACCAAACTTTCGACTCTGAGTCCAAGCTGACTCCCACCACTTGCCGCCTTTGTCCACTCCGTCACCAGTGGAACAAACCAACGCGAAATTGGAAAATCTCCCCACTCTCTCGTAAGAGGATGAGCCACCACCATCACCAACCCATCCTCGGTTCCCTTTTTTTCATACACCAATCCTCCTCCACCTCGCAAAGCAACGGCCTTCACCCATTCCTTAGATTCTGAAAACCGAAAGCCATCTCGCAAAAACAGATCTCCCATCCGCACCCCCAATTCCGCCAAACCCTCCATTGAACGACTCCCTTTAGAGATCACCTCCACCGATCGCGGAGTAGCAACTTCCTGCCTTGTAAGGCCATTAGGAAAAAGCCCCAACTCAACTAAAGATTGATACCCTTGCGAATGACTTTGATCCCCTAACACAACCACAATCCCAGTCCCCTCCTTATTCCATTCATCCAACACCTTCGCCTCCAAACTCGTCAAAGAAAGCCAATTGCACATCACAATAGCATCCCAGTTTTCTTCCGTATCTCTTGGTCTCTGAAGACGAAAGTCATTCTGAATCACTGGAATAAATGGAGATTGCCCTGGCCCACGACTAGAAGCCAACAAAGCCTGTGAAAGAAAATAACCCTCACTCGTAAAAGGCGAAACTCCAGGGTCTCCATCCAAAATTAAAATTTTCTTTCGAACCCGTTCTAAGAACGAAAAATACCGCGTATCATCTGCCCGCCAGGAATCAACCTCACCAGTTTGCAAAGACACCTTTCCTTGCAACAACTTATCAGAACGACTCAACGGACCCGCATCTACCGCAAACACAACCCTCCCACCTCCAACCGGCACCTCCACACTCTTCCGACGCCCATCTTTTAATTCTAATAACGCAAAACCCGACCATTCCCCTTCCACTTCTACCCTAGCTTCAATAATCGTCTCCTCCCCTCGATATTCAGTCAACAACTCCACATCCATCACTGCCGCATTTCCCTTTTGCTTATTAGGTATCCGCTGAAATTCTATATCCACCGTACTTGGCCATAGCCGTTCAGGGGCATCTCCTAGCCCTC
Source organism: uncultured Roseibacillus sp. (assembly GCA_964618865.1). Taxonomy (GTDB): domain Bacteria; phylum Verrucomicrobiota; class Verrucomicrobiia; order Verrucomicrobiales; family Akkermansiaceae; genus Roseibacillus. The sequence goes on from CAZUEC010000071.1 coordinate 4,084, forward strand.
CCTCACGGCCGTCAGTCACCACCACAACCTTCCCAACATCTCCCCCCGAAGCTGTCGCAAATACCCAATCGATCACCTTTCCCCAATTCGTTGGAGCTCCCGCAATCGCATCATAACCTTCGATTTCGGGCAGCTCCTTAACCTCATCGGCAAAAGCCAGAAACCGCACCGAATCCTCCTCAAAATCAGAAGCCACCTCACGAGCCAAAGAAAGCACTTCTTTTCTCCAACCCACTAAACTTCCTGAAGAGTCTAACAAAATTATATTCTCCCCCCCCGTCACCTCTTCCTTCTTCTCTTTCTGCTCTATATACGGTCGCGCAAAGATAAGAGCTAACAATAGCACCATCAGCATTCTCAATAACAGCAACGGCCAATTCTCCACCCGAGACATACGTCGACTAGTACGCATCGCCTCTTGCAAAAAACGCAGAGACCCAATGGACACCTGTTCCCAACGCCGACGGTGAATAAGATGAATCGCAAACGGCACGACCACCGCCACTCCACCAGCCAAAAAAAGAAGATTAGCAAAACTCATTTCTCACCTCCTTGTAAATACTTCACCAACCCTCTGATCTCATCATCGGGCAATTCATGTAATAGCCCTTCAGGCATAATAGAATCCTCAAAAAACTGCACCTCACGCACCCGCGCTTGAATCACCACCGTCTCACCCAAACTAGTCTTCACTCGAATATCTCCTCTCACCGTTTCCCCTAAACTCGTTCCAGAAACTACAGTTCCATCAGTCATCGTCACCACCATCATCCGAGCATCTGCAGCCACCACCTCAGAGGGAAAAATAATATGATGCAACAAAGAGTTAGTATCGCGAAAATCATAACCACTCAGATCAGGACCCAAGTCCGCTTGACCACCCTGAAAGCGATGACAGTGAGCACATAAACGTCCAAACACCTCCTTTCCTACTTTTGCCTCCCCATCATTCTTCACCACAAGTGCTTTGCATCGTCGAAAAAGAGCATCGGAATCACCCTCCCCATATTCTTTCCGAAATTCATGAGCTAAGTCAGGAGCCACAATTTCCAAAAATTTGAAATTCCCCCCTTTGATAACCTGAGGAGGGAAAAATCCTTCTCGAATAAAACTCATCAAATCTGCCGCTCCTTGCTTACTTTCTAACATCTCTTTCACCAGAGCCTGCTTTTCCTCAGCTGAGAGCTTCACAGAGCTGACCACAAAGTAATCAAAACCCATTGAAACCTCAGAAATGAGAGGAATAATTTTCAGCCGCAAACCTTGTTCTTGCCATGCTTCAAGGAATTCAAAACGACTCTGCTTACTATCGAAAAGCAACATCTGCCTCAAAGCTTCCACTCTCTCATCGACTGTAAATTTTTGATTCCTAAAAATTTTTCGCGCTGAAAGGTAAGCCTCAGAATCCTTCATAACACGCCCAAAGGAAATCAAATAAGTGAGAGTCTTTTGATTCCCCCATTTCACTAATCGGTCCCGCAAAACCCTCCATTGCGCTAGGTCAAAACTAGGCCGAAAACGATCATCTAACGCTTGAGACAACGACCGAAGAATCTCATTGCCCTCATCCACTTTCAACTGCGGCACTTCTTGCAAGATCTGATACAACTCTTCATCAGCACCTAAATCTATGAGCCCATCTAAAGCCTCCATCCGCCCCACCAAGAGGACAGAATTTCGATAAAAACCTAACAATTCAACCGCATTTAATTTTCCTCGCCCTCCCGAAGAATGCCAAATCATTCGAATCAGATTCTCATTCTGAGCCTTTTTCAAAAGAGTATAGACATGCTCCGTTCGAAAACCCGAACCTCGCAAAGCCGAAGCTAACTGCCAAAGAACACGCTCATCTTCTTCCTTTTCCATTAAATTCGAGAGCAGCGCTACCATCTTCGGCTCTATCACCTCTCGAGAAGAAGCCAACAACTTAACCGCCATCGCTCTCACTCGACTCTCTGGATCCAAGAGCGCCGCCTCAACTACTGAAGCAAGCCTTCCCCCTCCAGCCAAAGTTTGCAAAGCAATCACCCGCTCCGCCCATGTATCCCCCTCCTTCATCATCACCACTAAAGATTCAAGAGTCTTTGCAGAAACTTGATCGACTCTCAACTTCTCCATCAAGAGACGAGAAGAACGGCGCTGATAGTAGTTATTCTCATTCTTCAAATAACCAACGAGAACAGAATCATCCTTCAAAGAACGCAAATCAACCCGCTCTCTCTTCTTTGCCTCCCCGTAGCAAAGACGATAGATCCGACCTGACGATCGATGCACTCCAGACTCGTCATGGCATTCGCCTTTATCACACCAGTCACTCACTAAGACATTCCCATCCACATCCTGCTCAATGCTCACCCCTCGAAACCACTCCGTATCGACCTTCATGAGATCTTCTTGCCTCTCAGAGATATAGCAACCTTCCCAACCCAATCGATCCACGTTCAAACGACGCCCAAAGGTATTAGCCATTATCGTTCTCTCCTCATATTTCTCCGGCCAAAGTCCACCTTGATAAATTAAAAGACCACAATGCGAATGCCCTCCCCCATAGGCATCAGCCTCAGAGCCCATCTCGAACCTCTTAAGCCAAGCACTTTTCCAATGAGATTCTGGTGGATAATGAGGAACCTTCTCAATCGAAGAAAAACGCCGCCAACCCATCGCCATCGTCGCCCCTCCCCAACCACGTTCATAGTAGCCCCCATGATAAATAGACCACAAATGACCATTACAATTTCCACTCACAAAACAATCTCCTTCCGCATTCCAATCAATCCCCCAAGGATTCGTCATTCCATTCGCCATCACCTCAAAGCGATCCTCAACGGGATGATAACGCCAGACTCCACAAGACCACCAACTCTCCTCTCGTATCCGGGACCAAGCTAACTGCCCTTGAACTCCATAAAGCCAGCCATCAGGTCCCCAAGTCAGACTATTCGGCATATTCCACAACCCCTTGATCGAAAATCCTGTTAGCTTAATGATCGCTTCCCCCTCAATAATACCATCTCCATTCTTATCGGGATAAAAAAGAAGATTGGGTAAATCCAAAACCCACACTCCCCCCCAACCCACGGCCACACTACTCAGATGACTCAAACCCTCAATCGCCACACGCCGCTCATCTGCACGACCATCACCATCAGTATCTGACAAAACAACAATTCGATCCTGATGCAGACCACCCTGAGCGCTAGAAACTTCTACCAAGCTTCCTTCATCATCGAAAACACTACCCCTCGCCGTGCGCGGCCAATTCATATAGCTGTAAGCCTCTGCCACCCAAACTCGACCCGCATCATCGACAGTCATATCAATGGGCTCTCTCACTTGTGGTTCACTAGCAAAAAGCTCCACTCGAAAACCCTCCGGAACCTTCATTCCTGCGATCACCTCTTGTGGCGACGGAGGACTTCCAGACTCAGTCACCTCGGGTTGAAAATCTTCTCCTCTGACCACAAGAATCATCAGTAGAGACATCCAACAATTTCTCACGATTCCATTCATCACTTCTGCATCGCAGTTTCCATCCATTCTCGAAGAGCATCCGCCATAGGCTCATCAGTGCGAACACTTCGCCAAAGCGCACCGACTGCTTCACATTCTCTTTGAAAGTGTTCCCGCCACTTGTTAACCGCAGCCTCATAGCTCTCTCTGATGGCCGCCACACTCGTCTTTAACTTACGGCCAGTTTCCGAATCGATAAACTCAAGGTCTCCCTTCTTTGGGAGCTCCACTTCGACTGGATCTAAAATCTGAAAAACAGTCACCTCATGACCATCCGCTCGCAAAGCTCTAATTCCTTTTAGAATATCCTCTTCTTTATCGAACAAGTCAGAAAACAAAACAACCATCCCACGACGCCGACAAAGCTCTCTTCCTCGGTCCAAAGCCTCTCCGATCTGGCCCTCTCCATAACTTTCCAACCCTCCCAGAAGCCCCGTCACCTCATCAAAATG
>CAZUEC010000072.1:0-8025 GCA_964618865.1 uncultured Roseibacillus sp.
TGATTACGCTGGTCATCCTTTTCAAGTTCAGTTGAGCCGCGAGTTAGCAAGTCGTGGTCATACTGTTCGTCACGCTTATGCGGGAGGTTTACAAACTCCTCGAGGTGAATTGCAAAAAAGAGAGGATGATCCTGACAACTTCGATTCTTTTGAAGTTCCGATGAGCACCGATTACACGAAGTTTAAATATTCTTTTACTAGACGTCGTGCGATGGAAATCGAATACGGCAAAGAGGCGGCCAAGATGATTAGAGATTGGAGGCCTGAGCTTGTGATATCCGCAAACACTCCTACCGAATCACAAACGGGAGTTTTGGAAGCCAGTCAAGCTGTAGGAGCTCAATTTATTTATTGGTGCCAAGACTTTTATAGTATTGCGGTAGATAAGTTGGTTCGTAAAAAAATTCCAATATTAGGAGCGTTGGTTGGGAATTATTATAAGGGATTGGACCGAAGACACTTTCGAGCTTCTGATCATATCGTGTCTATTACAGAAGATTTCATCCCGATTATGGTTGATGAGTTTGGAATTTCAGCTGACTTGGTAACAACGATTCCAAACTGGGCTCCTCTTGAGCAGCTTCCAATCGCGACTAAAGATAATCATTGGTCTCGTGAGCAAGGATTGCATGATAAGTTTGTGATTCTTTATACGGGAACCTTGGGGATGAAACACAATCCAAATCTTCTTTTAGGAGTAGCTGAGAGGTTTAAAGATCGGGATGATGTTAGAGTCGTGGTTATTTCCGAAGGCATGGGAGCGGATTGGTTGAAAGAACAAAAAGAAGCAAAGGGGTTGAGTCATCTTCTTATTCTAGGCTACCAGCCATTTGATAAGTTACCTCAAGTATTGGCTTCTGGGGATGTGCTTACTGGAGTGCTTGAGGAGGATGCGGGGGTGTTTTCGGTGCCGAGTAAAGTTTTGACTTATCTTTGTGCTAAGAAACCAATTCTTCTTGCTGTTCCCGAAGTAAATCTAGCGGCTCGTATAATTCGTGAAGAAGAGGCTGGCTTAACCGTGGCTCCTTCTGATGAGAATGGATTTTTTAAAGCAGCCGAAATACTTTATCAAGATCGCGAAAAAGCTCAGGCGATGGGTGAAAGAGCACGCAAATATGCCGAAAATACTTTTGATGTTCGACTCATTGGGGATCGTTTCGAGAGTTTGATGCAACAAATCAAAACACACTGATATTTTGACTATGAATCTAACTGTGCCTCTTTCCAAGACAGTGGTTCTTGCTGACCCTCGCTGGAACGGACACCATCCAACTTATTTTTTTGAGTTTACTTCTTCACTTTTACGGTTGGGGCACCGAGTCATGGGACTTTGTCGTGAGCCTCAACAGTTTGAAGAAGAGGTGCGATTGATTTGTCAGCGCATGGGCATTAGCTTCGAGGAGCGAGTGATTGTAGGGGCTCTTGATGATCCTGATAAAGCTTATTTTCGACCCGGCCAAGATCATGATCCTATTAGTACGATGCTGAGATGGAATTGTCTTAAGAGTGCTATTAATGAGACCGTTGAAGCTTCTGGTCATCAAGTTGATTTTGTTTTTTTGCCTTGGATGGATTCGTATTTACGTTTTCAGCCCTCAACTAGATTTGGATCTTGGTTAGGAGTTCCATGGTCAGGTCTTTATTTTCGTAATCATCATTATGGAAGTGATCTGAGTCTAATTCGAAGAGTCGCGAAAGGGGATCGCGGTTTGAAAAATAAGAATTTAACGGCCGTCTGTATTCTTGATGAACGCTTTCAAGATGCGATGGCAAAAGATAGTGGTAAGAAAATTATTTCTTTTCCGGATATAACCAATGAAGCCGCGCCAAAAGAGCCAAGCCCATTTGCTCTTGAAGTTGCAAGGCGAGCTGCTGGGCGTAAAATTATTGGGATGGTTAGTCTCGAAAAGAGAAAGGGTTTTTTGACGATGTTAAAAATCGCGGAAGCTATTGCGGGGCGGGAAGATTGGTTTTTTGTAGCGGCCGGTAAGTATGCGAAGGATACTTGTAGTGAGGAAGAACAAGCTTATGTGCAATCTGTACAAGACAAAATTGATTCAGGTGAATTGAATAACACTTACCTAAAGCTTCCGGGAGAACGGGTTAATGATGGCGAAGATTTTAATTCTTTAATTGAGACTTTTGATGTGATTTATGCCGCTTATGAAAATTTTCAAGGGAGTAGTAATGCCTTAACTAAGGGGGCGATTTTTAAGCGTCCTCTCATCGCTACTCGTGGAGAATGCGTGGGAGGTCGGGTGGAAAAATTTGGAATGGGCCTTACGATTGAACAGGGAAGTGTTCAGGAAGGTGAGCAAGCTATTCGGAATGTTCTTGCTGGTAAAGATTGGGAAGGTGAGGACTTAACAAAGCGTTACGCTGATTATCATGCTCTTCATAATCGTGAGCGGTTAGACGAGGTTTTTGCGGAGCTTTTAGAGTTAGGGGTCTCAAGTGGCAGTTCTGCTAAGGTTTCTCAGTAGCATCAGTGAGTTGGCGTTGATAGACCTCAAGGTGTTGTGCAACAACTTTTTCTAGGCTGAAGGAGGAGACCACTTTTTGCCGAGCATTGTAGGAGAGGATGCTTAAGCGTTCTGAGTCTTTGAGAATAGATGTGATTCCTTGTGCAAGATCAGCGGGTTCGAAGCATTCTGCAAGGTATCCATTTTCTTGGTGATCGACGATATCTTTGAGTCCTGAAGTGTTAAATGCTACTACTGGAGTTCCGCAAGATAAAGCTTCGGAGGCGGTTTGGCCAAATGATTCTTGGAGTGATGGGACAACCATAATATCGGCTGCGGAGTAGAGTGCAGCTAAAGTAAAAGGGTCTTTTAGGATACCCATCCAATGAGCTGGGTAAGGGAGTGGTTCTTCTCCTTCGGAGGGAGCAGACATTCCGAAAATGACGAGTTCGATTTCGTCGTTCGCAAATGTGAGTCGGGCGAGGGCTTCTTGCAGTTGGGAATAGCCTTTGTTCTTGTCCGAGCCAGCATACATTGCTCCAAAGAGGATGAGTTTTTTGTCTCGTGGTAAGTTGAGGAGGCTGCGGGCTGCCGGTTTGGCAAGTGGTTTGAAAATTGAAGTGTCTAATCCAATAGGAATCACGGTTAAGGGTCGGTCTTTCCACAGGTAGGATTTTTTCACTTGTTCTGCCATCCATCGGCTGGGGACAATTGCTTCGATGTGATGCTTAGCATAGATCTTTGCTTTTTTTTCGGCTACTCGTCGATCTAGGTCTGGACCCTTTCGAGAGGAGGGGCGATTGGAAGCTTGATAGCGAGATGGATAGCGAAGATCATTTTTATATTCATGATGAAAGGAGCCGCAGACGGGCCATAAGTCATGAAAGGTCCAGATGAGGGGAGTGGTTATTTTGTTTAAAAAATTCAGAGGCATGAAGCCATTTTGAATCCAGTGAAGGTGAATGAGATCAGGAGACTGGGAATCAATAATGTGAGATAATTTTGTGTTAGGGAGCCAGGCTAGTGAGCGATGTGCAAGTGATTCGGACGTGGATTCTAGTTTGAGAGGAAGTCGGTCAAGGTTGCGACGTAAGGAGAAGGTGAAGTTGTTGTTAAGGGCTATGGTATTTGAATCGCTTCCGGTTTTTTCTCCCACGACAAGAGTAGACTGGAGTCCGGCTGAGCGTAGGCCGTGATGAAGTCGGGAGGCAGCGACGGCGGCGCCTCCAGAAAGATCAGAGGTGGAGAGGGAGAGGATTTTCATGTTGGATGGATTCACCATTTGCGGAAGCTTTCGTTGGAGGTTAGGGAAATAAAATCGGCTAGGCTTCCCTGTGAGAATCGTTGAAAGACATTTTTCTGAGAGTGATGGCTAGTGAGTGATTGGAGTCGTTGCTCTTGGTGTTTAGAGGTGTCGAGTGTCAAGCTAGCGGGATCATCTTGATTTAGGATTCCTTGCAGGGGGTGTTTTTTCGTCCAGGCATTGAAGGTCCATAGATTTAATTGGGGGAGGCGTTGGGATAGTTTTCGCGCATGGCGATGGAGGCAGAGATGAGCAGGATGCCAGTATTCTCCGTTGGAGCCATGAGTGAGGAGATGATTGGCAGAATGCTTGGTGAGAAGAGTTTCTAATTCTACGATAAGTTTTGTGCTATTATGCTGGGGCTCTTTTAGTTGGCCATTTTCGGATTTGGGATCGATGTAGTCGAGGAAGGTTAAGCTGGAGATGCTGAGAATTTTTGCCGCTTCTTGTAATTCGTTTTCTCTGATGTTTCCAAGTTTGGTTTCCTGAGAGGGTTCGGCTTGTTCGCCTCCTTCGCCGCGGGTGAATGAAACGAGGTGGACTTGTTCTCCTCTTGAGAGAAGTTCGCAGATTAATCCAGAGCAAAAGACTTCATCATCTGGGTGAGCAATGAGGATCAGGCAGCTACCGGTGAATTCATCGATTGTGTGAGAAGGAGGATTCCCTTGGAGACTTCTTCGTAGGGGGCGAAGGAGTTTTCGGGTTGCCCGGTGGAGGCGGGTGGAGTTCATTCAGGATTTGGTCGCTTCTAGGTAGAGTGATTCTGGTTTGCGTTCGATTCCATTTTCATCGCTATCGAAGGCAAAGCTTTTGAAGTTCTCAATTCGACTTTCATCATGATTGCATTTGCGAATATCGGTGAAGCCTATGGCTAGTAATTCTTTTGTAAGAGAATATTGATCATAGACTCGCCACTGCACTTCTCCTGAGAAACGACGAAAGCAACCTTCACGAAAGGCTTCGGCTGCTTCTTCTCCGGCAATTATTCTGACGATTCCACGCGTTAATTTGAGCCGTGCTTTTTCGAAGTAGTAATTTAAGTGAGAGAGTTTGAGTTTAGTTTTGATGATTTTCTGATTGGGGGGAGTATCAATTAAAGCGCGGCCTTCTTCGCCAATACGGGAAAGAACGTATTGGCGGTTCGGGAGCGATTTCTGAGAGAGGAAGCGTGCCATCTTGCCGCCGTAGAATTGACGTGCGACTTGGTCATAGAGTTCAATTTGGTTCCACTCATAATCAGCGGCTCTGCTGTAGTCTCCTTCGCAGAGAGGGCCGATGAGTTCGCGGTATTCTTGAATGACTTGTTGTAAGTCGGGAACTGAGAATCGTGCGATTCCTCCTGGTTCTAGAATACGAAGCTGTTCAGTTAGAAAACTGTCGACTTGCTCTTGTCGAAAATGTCCTAAGACATGGGCAGTGTGGCAACAGGCAACACTATTGTTAGAGTATGGAAGGGGTTCAGTGAGGTCGTGAACAATAACTCCTTCGATCTTGGGGCTGAAGTCGAGGTTGTCCCAATCGGGATGAAATCGAGAACCGCACCCAAGGTTGAGTTTTGGAGAAGAAGGCATATGGTATTTTGTTATTGGTGTTAATTAGGTGGGGGCTGGAGTGAGGACACTGGTACGAATACGACGGATGAGTAGAAGAGGAAAAAGCCAACCGGTGATGGCAAACATTGCGACCGCCATTCCTCCGAATACGCCGACAAGATCAAAGAGGTATATTCCAATAGTGACTGGAATGAGGAGGAGGGATGTTTCTAGGAGAGAGAAAACGGCAGCTCGTTTCACAAGTCCGACTCCGATGAGAAGGGAGTTGTTCGTGTGACCCCAAGAGGAAACGGCAAAATAAATAGCAAAGGCAAAGAGGAGTTCCCATCTTGCGTCGAAGTCACTTCCGTAGATGAATGGGAGAATAAAGGTTCCCAAGAGTGGTAGTCCGAGGAGAGCGGCTCCTGAACAAGCACCGACTAAAAGCCAGAGGCGTTTAGTGGCAAGTTTAACCCATGCATAATCACGGCGAGTGAAGGCGTCTACGACTGCGGGCCAAGTTGGGGTGGTGAACATGATGATGACGCCTGTCATTAAGGTGGCGATGTTCATGTAGATCATAAAATGACCAACTGCTACTGGCCCTAGGAAGCGGGCAACTAAAAGGCCGCATCCATTGAGCTCGATGATGCTGGTGATGGATTGGGAGACGGTAAAAGCGAAACCGTCGACAAGCATTTCTTTAGCGAGGTATTTTTTGAAATGGATAAATCTGGGAAAGAGTTCTGACCTTTGCCAAAAGAGGTGAATGGTGTTGGCTAGTCGGAGGAGAGCTCGTGTTCCAAAGATGGCGAGAATTAAAAATTCGATACTTCTAAAAAAATGAATCCCTGCCGCGATTGTGATGGCACCTAAGACATTACCTGCGGCGCCAAAGAGGTTGTTGATATGAACTTCTAAGAAGCCTTCTCGTAATCTTTCGGTGTGGCTAAGTATGAGTTCGAGAAGGATGATCCCTAAAGCAAGCCAGAGACCAGAGAGGAGTTTTGACTCAAGTCCATTGAACTTGTCTCCAAAGAAAAAAGTGGGAGGAATAAAGGTTAAGATCGCGGCTGCGATTAACCCTCCTATAATGGTGAGTGCTATGAGTAGAAACCAAGAAGTAGAAGTGTACTGTTTTTCCAGTAATTTATCTTTGGCTGTTACAGAGCGAGAGATACCGTGAGTGAGAGCTGGACCGATTCCGATTTGAAAAAGGACAATCGTTCCAATCGAGACCGCGATGGTGGCGTAGAGGCCGAAATCTTCTTTTCCGAGAACTCGAATCGCGATAGGAATTGATACTAATTGGAGAAGAACGGTTCCGAGTTTAGAAGCAAGAGAGGTGACTACCGCGCTGGTGATAGCGCGGTTGCGATGGTGTGAATTCTGGTCACTGGAGTTTGGTGGTGCTTCGCTCATGAGTCTCGGCCTTTCGCCGAGAGTAATTTGGAGAGGCGAAGCTTAACGTATTGAGAATGTTAATAAAAGCTTGATAAGCTTCCAGTGGAAGATTTTTTGGGAGGAAGGGGGATCCAGCCGGTGGCGACGATTTTTTCTAGGTAGAGAGTGGGATTTTGAGCTCCATTTCGAGAAATCTCTACGATGAGGGGAATTCCTGGTCCTGCCATGGCATCGTTGAAGCTCTTCGGCTCATTCTGCAGGTAGGCTTGGAAGATGTCGGCCAGTTTTTTACGGGCAGGGGAGTCTTGAGCAGAATTGATTTGATGATTTTCTTTTGAATGAGGAGCTGAGACGAGACAGCGAGCGGGGCTAAGAGGTGAGGTTTCGCCTTCTGCGGCCTTTAGGTTGACTCGGAAGGTGCCTGTCATAGGACCTTCTTGGCCATTGCCAAAGGAATCGAGACGGCTGTAGTAAAAATCGGCAAATCCGCTCCAATCTAGGAGCCAGCGCCCTTTATCGTTGATGAGAATGGTGCTAAATGAGTGGACGTTGTTGGCGGTTTTGACCCAGTAAGCTTTTTGATTGGGGTCTTCAAATTCTGGAGCAGGTGTAATTGATTCTACTGTAATGGAGCCGTCGCCATACTTTTCGGCGCAGGCTTCCATTTCTGATAGGATGTCGTCGGGATAGAGGACATAGGCACTACGAGCGCTCCAAGTTTCGGCTGTGAAAAAGGCTTCGAGGCTAGCAAGGGCTCCAGTAGGAAGATCCTTTGTTTCTGCGAGTTCTTCAGAAGGGCTTGTGAGGGGGTGAATTTCAATTTCACCTAATTCTTCCAGTTCTTCTAGTTCTTCGGTTTCTGGTAGGGAGGTTTGTGTTGCTGCGAGGTGGGTTTCGTTTTCTGTCGCTGCAGTTGGGATGATACTCTGCCAGTGAGTTGAGCCAGTTTTGCCTAGTGTAAAGCCTAGAAAGAAGAAGATGAGGGAAGAGAGGAAGGTGAGTAGAAGGGTTTGAGCGAGTGAGAGGCCGGTTCGTGGTTTGACGGTTTTAGGAGGAGTGAGCAGTTCGTCGGGCTCATCGCCAAATGGTTCTGGAGCGTATTGTTGAGATTCGAGAGGAGAAGTGTCTTCTAGAAAATCTGTTTGTGGTGTGATCAGTTCCTCAGGTTCTTGAGGTATGAAAGGCTCTTGTTCAGCTGGTAGGGGCGGTTGGGATGGTTGCTCGAAGTGAGGTTGAGGCTCGGGCTGAAGCTGAGGCTCGGGCTGAAGTTGAGGCTCGGGCTGAAGTTGAGGCTCGGGCTGAAGTTGAGGCTCGGGCTGAAGTT
>CAZUEC010000073.1:0-7947 GCA_964618865.1 uncultured Roseibacillus sp.
AAGAAATTCTCTCTCGGCGATAAACGAACGAACTTTTGGAAAACGGTCTAAAGGGCGCAAGACTTGGCGAAAACGGCCAAGGGGCCATGTAGACGCTCCTTTTTGAGCATCGATAAATGGGAGCCTTCGACGACTTCGGTCTTGAGCTGACCTTCTCAATAGTTCCTCCATCCGTAGTCTTCAGGACAGGTGAATTTAAGTTCCTCTCCTGGGAGCTGAGTAACAGCATGGATAGTAGCTTTTGCGTGCGTGCTTTACGCAATGCAATGAAGAAGACCGGACGCAAGCCGGAGATATTCAACACAAAGGGGACCACTTCATTCTGCTTGCGAATCCTCCCAGATTAACTTTCGTCGTTCTTTTGGATAATTAGCATCGATTGGAACAAAAAAACCACCAGCCTGTAGAACTGCCAGCTGAGCCAAATAAAAGTCAGCTGACTTTTTCATGCTGATCGCGATCGGTCGTTGGGTAACTGATTCACCTAACTGTCTTGCCAGGGCAAGGCTCAGTTTTTCTACTTCTTAATAGCTAAAAATCTCTTCACCAACTTCCAAACAAGGATGGGAAGCATTTTCGCGAAAAGATTTTTGGAGGTTATCTAAAAGAAGGTTCATCGTTGAACGGTTTCTAATGGAGTCCGATCTTTGTATCCCGAAATGGGGATGATTTTTTCAGAAAAGTGGACGATTCGTTCTTTGGAGAGAATTTTCTCAGGGGCAAAAAGACGGTTTTTCCAGTAGCGAATAGCGCAGCAAAAGTCGGCAACTAATCCATAGTCGTGAAAGTGAATCATTCGGCCCTTATTTTCTGAGGGAATTCGCTGCTTACGCGGGATTGGAGTTTCTTCGAACACTCCGCTCAAAATTTCCTGTGCGAGAGTGATGATCTTACTTTCGACTCCTTCGAGGCAATCGTTGCCACGCACTTCAGGATAGATTTGTGCTAAAATTTCTCCGGTATCAACGCCTGCATCGATGAAGTGAAGGGTCGCTCCTAACTTTTGATAGTCTTCCTCCAAATAGGGAAAGAGAAGGGTGTGATGTCCTCGGTAGTCTGGCGAGATTCCAAAGTGCAAATTAACGGTTCCAAAGCGTGGGATATCGAAGATTTCCTTTTTGAGAAGGGGAGCACCACAAACAAATAAATAGTCAGGCTCTACCTTTCGAATCAGTTCGACTGTCTTTTGTGAGTTGATCTCATCACTATTGATGTGAATCTGCTCGGCCTGAATGGTCGGAGTCGTTTCTGATGAACCACCGACAAATAGTTCGTGTAATCTATCCCGTTTAAAGAGTGTTCTGAGTAATCTAAAATAGAGATAGTTCCCAATTTTTCGGATCGTTAGTTTTTTGGCTTTAGAAGCAATGGATGAATTGACTTCTCGGTAATGAGGAGTGAGGACTAGCGGGACCTCATAATTCTGTTCTAATGAGGCAATGAGCCCACTCGTTAGAGGGCTTTGTTCACATAGGCACAGAATCTTCATTTTTAAATTAACTTAATTCTAAGAGTGGTAGTAATAATAATTATTCCAAAAAATTTTAAAAAATTATGAAAAGCGGTAAATTGTCGTCTTTTTACCCCAAATATTATAGAAAGAGCTCACGAGTTCTCATTCTGAAAGAGTGCTCTCTGTTCTTGATTTCGCGATGAGGGAGAGCTCCTCGCTCCTTGCTGTTGCAGGGCTTGTTGTGTTTGTGCGAACAGTGGGAGGAATCGGAGAGAGAGCGGAATGAGCCGCGAATGACTAGAAAGGCAGGGGGTCTCGTAATGCTTCAGGGATCTGTCCTTCGAGTCGAAGAAAGCCAATATTTCCCAAGTCAGGAACTTCGATGACCTGCAAACCTGCTTCATCAAAACGGAGGAAGCCCGATTGCACGTTCGTCAATTCTTGCGATAAGTCGTCTGTTGCGAGGAGTCGGTATTCGCGGTTTGGCGAGGCTTGGAAGGATAGTGAAATTTCGTTTGCAAGGGTCATTGGGGAAATCTCAAGATCGAGATTTAAGTTCGCATCATTGATAGCCGCGATCCCAAGAAGTTGATATTCGTCCCGATTACTCAATCCGTCTCGATCTAAGTCTTCAGCTCCATCGGGTAGATCAGGATTAAGGCCTTCGACAATTTCTTCCACGGCATCAGGCAAGCCATCGTTATCCCGATCGGAAAAGGCCTGAAATTCATAGGCTCCGATATCAAGTCGTTCTCCCACTACACGAGGAAAGTCACTGCCACGTTGATCAAAAAGAGTTTGTTGTGCTGTCACTGTTACAAGCTCTGCACGAGTTGGACCGGTATCAACTGCGCTGATTTCTTCAGTGGTATCTGTGACTATGAGGCGGTGAGTGCGTGTAAATCCGCCGTAAAAATCCAAATCAGTGAACACTCCGTCCTTGGAAAGGATTCCATAAGTGCTTGTCGCTTGTCTTTGTGCAATTAAATCGAATCCGGTTCCGGTTCCAAAGAGGTTAAAGCCGAGATCAACAAATCTGGTGGAGGCGTTAGGAATGCGTTCGAGATCGACGGCGTCGTTTCCGATGAGAATAGTGGCAAAAAATGAAATCTCTCCTCGACTTACTGTCGAGATTCCTCCGCCTTGTCCCGTCCCAGGGGGAGCGAAGTTATCGGTTATGGTGCAATTTTCGAAGCGGGTATTTCCAAAGCCTACGTTCGCGAAAGCTCCGCCGATACTATAACCGTTAATCCCAGTAGTCGCTCCTACGATGTTTTTTGAGATAGTCGAATTTCGAGCTATGAAATCATCGTCGGTGTAGATTCCGCCACCTCCAGAAGATGAGGCGAGAGTTTCATTTTCTGTCACCTCACAATCTTCCATGATCGTACTGGAACGAAGCCCGATGCCACCTCCTTCGGAGACAAAGCCATCGGTGGTATTTGCTACGATCCGGCTTCGTCTTATGAGTGCGTTTCCTAATTCCGAATAAAGTCCACCGCCTTGTGAGAAGTTGCCGCTGGTTCCATTCTCGATAAATGTGCAGGAATCGATGAGGAGATTTCCCCCAGAATGAAAGAGTCCGCCTCCATCTGCGTTTACGGAGCCATTGTCGGTAAAGTCGGGATTACTCGCGATAGCTCTACCGTTACGAATCTCGCAACGCCAAAGCTCTATGGAACCAAAAACGCTGATGTTTCCTCCGCCTAGGAGGGCTGTTCCATTTTGGATAGTGAGGTCACTGAGGCGATGCGGGTTTTGAAGGGTAGAACCGCTGAACGAAAAGACCTGATTTTCTCCGACTGTTACCTCAAAATCACCATCGCCTCCGCCGTCGAGGATTAGGAGTCGCTTCCCTGGTCCTTGGATCTCGAGGGGCTGTGTGATGGTGAGGGTGTCCTGCAGGAAGAGAATTCGTTCGGTTCCATCTTCGAAATTGAGGGTGCCGTTTTCTCCTCGGGAGAAAGAGATGGTATCGGGTTCAGTGGTAGCGTTTGCGCTTGCAATAGCTGCTCGCAATGAACCCACTCCCTGGTCGGTAAGGGTAGTGACCACAAAGTTCTCACCCTGAACGACTCCCGCCAAGGTGAGTCCTCCCTGAAACAGCAGGTGGAAACAGTGTTTGAGAGGGTTCATTTGAGATAAGAGAGCTGAGGGATGGAAAAATTCTACTTTCACGAAGAAATTCAGGATGAGTCTATCTAAGGTTTGGGTGCTTTGAGAGTTTGATGGAAAAATCTGGAATTCGGTTGGTACTGAGCGTTCTGAGCATTGGTGGAGAAAATTTTCAAGAGTCAGCCCATAAAGGGAATGGTGATGATTTCAACCCTCACTTACCACAACGTCAATAGTCCATACCACAAGCTAGCCTTCTTCACCCTCTGATATCCATTGAAAAAGCTCTTACCCAGATATTGCGGAAGCGTCCTCTTGAGAGAGCCAGTTAAGGATCTCTTTTTCAGGAATATGAGGGAGTAAGGCATCGGACGGATCAGAGCTCTCGAGTGAGTCAAGAGGGTCATCGTTCTTTTGCTTATTTTTCTGAGAGTCAGGCGATGCCATGATGTTGTTTCTTAGGCCTTTTTCTTCATGTTGATTTATTCTGAACTGTCGTGATAATGACTGCGGCGTGATGAGCGTTTTGAGTCAGGCTTAGGTGAAAATGAAAGAACGCAATAATTCGCTTAAAGGGGAATGGTGGTTCTGGATAGGCGTTCATCTGTTGGCTTGGTCGCTCGTTCCAACGATGATCAATCCGTCGCTTCATCTTGATACGATCGAGGCTTTGGCTTGGGGTCAGGAGTGGGCTTGGGGATATGATAAGCACCCTCCTTTGAGTGCTTGGGCGGCGGAGATTTTTGGTTATCTGCCTGGAGACTGGGGGTTGTATTTATTAAGCCAGCTTTGTATCGTGGGGGCTGGATTAGGGGTGTGGAAGTTAGGGCGAGATTTTGGCCTTTCGAAGGAGAGTTGTTTGCTTGGAGTGATTTTGTTGGATGCGCTGTATTTTTATCAATATGCCAGTCCTGAGTTTAATGTGAATTATCTCCAACTCCCATTTTGGGCTTGGGGCTGGTGGGCTGGTTTTCGTGGTGTGAAGACGGGTCGGATTTTCTATTGGGTCGGGTTAGGTTTGATGGTGGGGCTGGGAGCGTTGACGAAGTATTTAGCGGTGTTTTTGGTGATTCCTTTTTTAGCGTCGTTGTGGGAACAAAAGCGCTTGCTGGAGCAGCTCCGACGACCAGGGCTTTATCTCGCGGGTTTCACCTCAATGCTGGTATTTTTACCTCATCTTCTCTGGATGCGAGAGAATGATTGGATGACTTTGACTTATGGGCTCGCACGGGCTGAAGGCAATGAGATGTCCTTTTTGCTTAAGCGAATTCTTTTTCCGTTAGAATTTTTGGGAGTTCAGTTCTTGGTCTTGCTACCGCTGTTGCTGTTTGGGTATTGGAATCGGAATCGAGATCGGAATGAGAAAAAAGAGGCACCTGATGAGTCGTTGGAGAAGTCGGTAGCTCCGCCTATAGGTTTGCGCGGATTGTGTTTAGGTGGCTTTCTTTTGGTGGGAGTGCTTTCGGCGATTTTTGGTTGGCAGCCTGTGATGATGTGGGCGGCTCCGATGCCGTTAACTTTTGGGCTGTGGGTGGCTACTTGGGTGGATCCTCGGAAGAGGGTAAGGGCCGCGAGATGGGCGTTGGCATTTGGGTTGGTTGGTTTGGCTGCTTACCTTGGAGTGTATGGGCTTAGTCCTCGTCTTCGTGACCGACCTCATCGAGTGGGTTATCCGGGCAAAGAGTTGGCCGCTCAGGTAGAGGCTTTGTGGAGAGAGGAAAATCAAGAGCCTTTGTCCTTTGTCGTTGCTCACGAATGGGAGGGGGGATTGGTTGCTTGGTATGGGAAAGATCGTGCTTCCGTCGTGATCGAAGGAGATTGGGTTCGGACTCCTTATCTGGACCAGAAGGAATTAGAAAAAAAGGGAGCGATGGTGGTGTGGTTAAAAAGTGTTGATTCTGAGTCCGACACAGAGCGTTTGCTCGCGGAAAAACTACCGGAGATTGTTGCGAACTTTCCAGAAATGGAGAGGAGAGAAGATTTACTCATTCCTTGGCCTGGACGAATTGATGGTAAGAAAGGGCGTTATGGAGTTGCGGTAATTCAAGGGAAAGGAAAGGAATGAGAGATTTATCGCAGATTTCGGTGAGTATTGTTTCTCCTGTTTTTAACGAGGAGAAGGGGTTGGAGATTTTTGTTGAAGAGATACGAGAGGCGATGAGTTCGGTGCAGGTGGCGAGTTGGTCTCTTTTGTTGGTGAATGATGGTTCGAGCGATGGATCTCTGGCGAAGATGAAGTCTTTGCAAGAAGGGTTACCGCAATTGCGCTACATTGATTTGTCTCGTAATTTTGGGCATCAGGCCGCTTTGACGGCAGGAATCGAGCATGCGAAGGGTGATGTTGTGGTGATTTTAGATTCTGACCTGCAGGATCCGCCTTCGTTGATTCCCGAGCTTCTGGAAGCTTGGGCTCAGGGTAAGCAGGTGGTTTTTGGACGTCGTGTTTCTCGAGCGGAAAAGGGGTTGAGAAGGTTGGGCTTCGATTTGTTTCACCGTTGTTTTCGCTACTGTGTCGATGTTGCTATCCCGCCCAATGTTGGGGTTTTTGGGCTTTTGGATCGGCAGGCGGTTGATGAGCTTAAAAAATTAAGCGAACGCAATCGCTTTTTACCTGGCTTACACACTTGGGTGGGATTTGAGCGTGGCTACGTGGATTATAAACGGAAAGATCGTGCGACAGGGGAACCGAAACAAACTTTCCGTTCACTCTTCAGTTATGCGCTCAACGGTGTTTTTAGTTTTTCCTACAAACCGATTCGACTGCTTTCTGTTTTTGGGCTCATCGTTGCACTGGGGGCTTTTTTATTGGCTGCCTTTTTTACCTTTAAGAGGTTGTTAGGATACGAAGTGGCCTTTCTGGGATTCACCACTTTGGTGATTTTGGTGTCGCTTCTGGGTGGTTTGCAGTTGATGGCGTTGGGACTTTTGGGCGAGTATCTTGCTCGAATCTATGATGAGGTGAAGAATCGTCCTATTTATATCATCCGAGAGGACTCTGATCAGGATGAGTCTTTATCCTAAGGGGGTGAGGAGTGACTTTTTTATTTGATTGATGATGTTGCTGATTTTTTTCAGAAGATTTTTAAACGTTCAAACCGATAATCAGTAAGCTAGTTTGAGTGATAGTGATGGAGATTGAAGCTGAATCCTATTTCGCGAAAGGCCGGCAACGGGCTTGTTTCGAAGTGCCAGAGCAACCGGAGCTTTGTGTGAAGGTTGAGTTCACGGAAGATCAGGCATCTGCGGTAAGAGTGAAGGAGGAGTTGCAAGCGCATCGAAAGGTCTTGGCTCGTGGAGATAAATGCTCGGTGGTTTCTCTTTTTCGAGGGCAGGTAGAGACGAGTTTGGGAACTGGCTATTTGTTTGATTTGATTCGAGATTTGGATGGAAAGATTTCGCCGACATTGCGCAGTTGTGAAGAAGAGCTGGGTGAAGAACTGGTGGTGAAATTGGTGCGAGATTTTTATGAAGAGGTCGTGAATCAGCAGCTCGTGATAGGGGATCTGCACCCGAAGAATCTGGTGGTAAGAGATAGAAGTCAGTTGGTCTTGATCGATGGTTTAGGAGCGATCGATCATGCGTGGCTTTATTACGCTATTGGTCCACTACGAGTTCTTAAGCTACGCCGTAAGTTCCGACGACTGTGTCGTTTTTTGGGGATATCTTCTCAGGGGATTTGGAAGAGTTAGGTCCGAGGGGTGGTGAGGAGTTCTTGGTAAATGGCTGTTGTTTTTTGGTGGCTGGTTTCAGCCAGAAAGTCCTCATTAGGAGCAATGGTGGGAGTTTGATGCAGGAAGTCCTTGGCTCGTTTGAGGAGTTCGGGGAAGTTGTCTCGAGGAATGGCGCCTTGCGGGCAGAGTTTGGCGAGAATTTCGGAAGCTCCTCCTTCGTCATAGGCAATGACTGGGGTGCCTAGAGAGAGAGCTTCGAGAATAGTGAGGCCAAAGGATTCTGGTTTTTCAGAGAGGGAAAGACTGAGCTTGGAGAGAGCGAGTATTTGAGGCAAATCGTTGCGCTTACCAGTGAAGGTGATCGCCTGGGTGAGGTTTTGGTCTCGAGTGGCCTGATGAAGTTCTTGGAGGTAATTTTGCTTTTTGGGGTGAGCCCCTCCTGCGATAATTCCGTGGATTTTTGGATTTTCTGTGCGCAAGGCGGCGATGAGTTTTAGGAAGGTTTGGTGTCCTTTGAGTCGAGTTAAGCGTCCAGGAAGGACGATTAAGGTTTTTTGAGAGGTTTCTGGAAACTCTTGAAACCATTGTTCTTTCCAAGAGGAAGAGGGTTGCAAGTTCGGAGTGAATAGTTTGTTAGAGATTCCTTCGTAGCAAACATGGAGTCGTTGCTGAGGAGTGTTCCGGTAGTTGTTGAGGACGTAATCTCGG
>CAZUEC010000074.1:0-7860 GCA_964618865.1 uncultured Roseibacillus sp.
TTTCAAACCTTAAAAAAACTCGATAGACGAATAGACTTTTGAAAAATGGTCTAGCATTCAAAAATTTTATCCCAACAAACGAAACTCTCAAAATCGATAAGGTCAACCAATTGAGCTGCGCACTAACCTACTCGTTCAAAAAGCGAACAACGATAATCACGATATAAGTAATACACCCAACCAGAATCATAATTATATTATCTTCATTTTTTCCAAACAAACCTTGCTTCAAACCAAACACCTTCCGAAGCTTTTTTGATTTCCCTTGATACTTAGGAATCAGTTCCGCCAACCGATTCGCTGTTAGCTCCCCATAAACGGTAAAGACAGGATCTCCCAGCCATTGCTCCCACTCTTCGCCAACCTTCTTAAATTCTCTCTCAGATTCGACAAAATCATTCTCTCTTGCCAACTGAATCACATTGGCTAACTGATTAATATTCTGATAAAAAGGAAGAGCGGCCGATGGTTCTGAAATAGCAACCATCTGATTTGCATCATCATCCTTTCCTTCCAATTCATCAAGATAGCGCCTCATCGCACGCAAACTTTCCGCAAACTCTCCCGCTCGAAACTGAAAAAGACCTCGCTGCACCGCCTCCCGTGCTCCCCTCTGATCTTCATTGCGCAGAGCAGCGGAAGCGATATTAAGGTAATCGCGTGCACTAAGCCCTTCGCCTCTCTCCCGCCAATTCGCATACCATCGAGTCACTTCTTTCGTCGTCCCAAGGTGAACCAAGTTGTAACCTCCTTCCGTCCATGTCTCATCATCGGATTGAAAGTTCTTCCAGTTTTTCTGAATCAACTTATTTGAACTCTCTCTATCATTTCGGTTTTTGAAATACTCCAAAAATACAGTCCAAGCTCCTGCTTTAACTTCAAAAGGAACCGATAATTTTTTCAATCGACGAAGAGCTTTCCAAGAACTTCCTCGTTCAAGACAAGCCTGAGTCCAGGCAGTCACCAGTGGTCGACTTGGATTGTTTTTCATTTTCTGAGACAACCGCTCATCCCACAAAGAAGTCAGTTCATACTTGCTAAACACCCACTCCGCGTACCGCAAAGGATCAACAGACTTCGAAAGATCAGCGTTCAAAAGCTCATCGAGAAGCTCAGTCGCCTTTTCAGTTTTGCCTGCCGATAGCTCAATAGTAATCCCATCAACGATAATAAAAGGAGAAGGAGTATAGTGAGTGAGGCTCGTCCAAATCTCTCGCGCTTTTTCGACATTCCCCTTCTCAACATGGATTTCAAGAAGCTCCCGTCCTCCATAAACATATTCGGGATCTAGCAAATAAGCTTTTTCAAAAGCCTCTTCTGCCTCATCAGTTTTTTCCAATTTACGTGCAGAATCTCCTAGATAACCCCAAGCCGCCGAATCATCAGGCTCAAGCCTAATCAGTTGTTGAGCGGCCTTCAAACACTCCTCCCAATCTTCTCGCTCATCATACCAACGAGCCAAATTCCGCCAAGCCCAAGCATAATCAGGGTCTTTTTTCACTATAGAAATAGTAGACGCAATGGCTTCTCGAGGATAACCCGCTTCCATCTGCACCCAAGCATGACGACCTGCCAAAGAACGCTCCCAATTCTCACCATCCTTGGGTGGCAAACATTCCTTCATTGCCTCTTCATACTTCCCCATCCGACAAAGATGCATCACCAACTCATCTCGCAAGGCACTATTCTGCGGAAACCGCTTCACCCCTTTTTCAATGACCTCCAAAGCCTCTTCGACTTTTTTAAAATAATGAAAAACCCAACGCTTATTCTCCCACCAACCCGGACGATAACAAGCAACAGGATCCATCTCTTTCACCAAATCAAAAACCTCTTCACTTCGACCCATCTCTTCGGCCCATCTCGCTAACTCTCCCCAACCATAGTCATAACTACTGTCAACTCGGACAGCTTGCTTCATTCTCTCAAAAGCTTTTTCCTTCTGACCTCGCAAAGCCATCAATCGAGCCGCCATCCCATGATTAGCCGCATTTAAAGGCTCAACTCGACTCGCCTGCTCCAAGACTTCCAAAGCCTCATCATAACGTTCACAACGTTCCAAAGCTTCCGAAAGCCGGCGGGACGCAAAATCCCAAGACGGAGAAATTTCGAGCGCCTTTTGCAAATCCTTGATTTCGGATTCATAATCACCTTTCGCCCGCGCAACTTCTGCCCGCTCGGAATAAGCCCTCGGCATCAGCGGAAAACGTTTCACCAACTCAGCCGCCGCCTCTGCCGCCCCCTCCAGATCATTCATCGCAAGCGCCTGATCATTGACCGAAGCCCAAGCTTGCCAAAGATCAGGCCGTTGCTCACAGAACCCTTTGAGCTCTTTCATCAAGTCCTCCGGCTCACGAAGACGATAAGCATGTTGGCGATAGCTAAAGACAGCCTCCCCTGTCGAAACCTGCTTCTCAATTTCCTCCTGCAAAAACGAGAGCCCCTCCTCAACCGCCCCCCTCTTTCGTAAGACCATGATTAGAAAATCAATTCCCCAAGTATAATCAATATCAAGCCGCAGAGCCTTCAACAAACACTGCTCACTCTCCACAGCCTCACCAGCTCTCCAAAGAATCGAGCCTAAGATGCCCCAACTCCCCTCATCGTAAACTGCCAACTCAGCAGCACGCCGAGCCTCCTGTATCGCCTCTTCTTTTCGATCGAGAATTTCTAACCGCAAAGCGCGCTCCCGAATAGCCCAAGCCCAATTTGGAGAAACCTCTAACCCTCTACTCAAAGCCATTTCTGCTTCCGCAGCCTCATCGGCCTCACACCATTCAGCAAAAAGACCCAAAAGCAGTGGATGTTCTGGCTGCCTAAGGAGAAGTTTACGCAAATAAGTTAAAGCCGCCCCAGATTCACCCTCCTCATAATAACGAGCCAAAGCTCGATGCGCAGGCATCAACGCAGGAGCTAACTCTGCTAATTTCTCCCAAAATGAAATCGCCTTTTCACGCTCTCCAATAAAGCCGGCCATCCGTGCCGCAGCCTCATACCACTGATGATCAGCGACATGAATCTTCGCCTTCTCCATCGTTTGCCAAGCCAACTCGGTTTCTCCCCAACTATTTTGCCGTTCGGCAGCCTCCAACAAAAGCTCTCCATTTTCGGGAAGCTTTCGACAAGCCTCTAAAAGCTTCTCTTTCGCCTCCGGCATACGAGCCAAACGCGCGTATCCCTCAATCAAACTCAACCAGGGACCTCCCTGCTTTTCGCCCAACTCGTGAACCCGCTGCTCCAAGAAGGCCAAGCCCTCTTCCCTCCGCCCCATCAAACTACTCGCATCGAAGTAGCTCATCGCATAAGGCTCAAAAGTACCACTCAGACAGGATGCCACTCGATGAAGCTGAGTAGCCTCCTCTCTCTCAAATCTTCGCCACTTAGCATGTGCCAAACTCGCGTAAGCCACCTCCTCCATTGGGCTCAAACGCATTGCCTTGCGAAGATAATAATCCGCCATCACATAATCCCGATCATCCTCAGCATAGAGCTCGCCTAAATCAGAATAAAAAACAGTGGAACAGGAACGTTGCCCAACAATTTGGCGTAATGACTTTTCACGTTCAGATCTCTGAGAAAGTCGTTGCAATACAAACAAACGCCAATACTTAAATCTCTCTACTTTTGGAAACCGTGCAATTAAACGATCTAACCAAATAAGCTCTTCTTCTGAATTTCGATCATAGCGAGCTAATCTTTGACGACACCACCACAACATCGGATGCTCCTCTCCTCCTGCTTCTTCCATCTTTTCCAGCGCACGCTCTACCGCTTGGCGCTGATGAATTTCCAAAGCTCGACAAAACTCATGATGAGCATCATAAACCTTTTCATCAGGGAATTCGAGACCATCTAACAAATGCGCTTCCTCCTCAGGAATTAACACCATTCCTCGTGGCCCCTCTACCGGGTTATCTTTCTCCAAACCCTCTTGCGACATCTCAACACTATGCCGACTAGTAGGATCCCGAATCACCAAGCCATCCTGAAATTCATCGAACCCCACACAGGCTTGCAAGTGCGCGCCAGTAGTCCATGCCGTTGAAAGCGTAAAAGGAACCCCTCGGTCAATCAAAGCTTTCGCCGCATCACGGGTAATTTTGAATTCTCGCGTGACAAAACCATGCTCGTGCGCCCATTGCCGCTCTTTATGCCAAGGAGTTCCATCGTAACAAATAGCATCAGCAATTTCGAGATGGTCATGATCCTTACCCCAAAAAGCAGCAATCGAAGCAAGAGTGGCCGGAGCACAAGTCATATTATGCTGACGGATGAAAGGAACAGATAACTTTTTCCTCCGATGCTCCTCCCCTTCTGTTTTTCGTAAATGCTTGGCAACTCGCTTTTGAAAACTACGTTTTCCGGTTTGTTCTGCCTCTCCAAAAAAGCGCTGCACATCTCCACTCTCCAAATAAATATCTGCTCGACGACCGGCCAACCACTCCTTGCCTCCTTTATCAAGTAAAGGGCTCATCGCTTCGTATTCATCTAGATAGTCCAAGGCTTCTTGCCACTCTTGTCGTTCGATAGAAAGCGCTTGCAGATGTGCCGAATAAGATGGCACTTCTGTTTTATCATGTGCTAATCGTAAAAACGCCTCGGCCTCTTCTTCCTTTCTCAGATCCTGTAAAAGTCCGATCTTAATGAGCACCGCAGGACGGTAAAAAGAATCCAGTTCAAGAGCATGTTCAATGACCTCCAAAGCCTCTTCCCGTCGATCTCGAATTTGTAAAACTTCCGCCTTCTCTACCCACGGCCAAACCCTCTTCTCATCAAGAGCGATCGCTTGCTCCAAAAGAGGAAAAGCTCGTTCAAAATCACGCCACCTTCCGTGCAACCACCCTAACAAAGCCATGACATCAGCCCGCTCCGAAACTTGTTCAATTCCTTTTTCTAACCGTTGCTCGGCATCCTGAAAAACCTCCCACCAACGACCTTCCCCCAAGCGAGCGAATTGCGCGTGTAAAAAATATTTATCATGATCAGGATGAGCTCGCCAATTCCTCCAATCCAAAACATCAGCCCACCTTCGCGAACCTAAGCGAGAAGCCAGCACTGCAGCCCAACGGCGGCTTTCTCCCGACGGCCAAGTTCTGTAGTCTTGGCATTGAGCGACCACCTTCCAGGCCTGGTAATGAAGGCTTTTCTTATACCAGCCCTCTAACTGTCCAAGCTGGTCTTGAGTAGGTGCGTTTCCGGATTTTTGACCCAAAGATTGTGTGTTATTCATCCTTTCACAACAATCTTACCGAATTCCAAACATTAATGGAAAACTAATATTTAAATAGCTAGAGGACAGCCCTATTCATCACCGCCCTTTCTCACCATTCCCCCTCTTCCACAAACGAATCAAAACAACTGCCCCCCATTTGAATGAACGACCTCGTTTGATGTTCCACTCAACAAGCGAAACACAAAAACATCCCATTCTAGACTCTCGCCCAGAAAAGGATGATGCACATCTCTTCCGCCAAAAAACGGAATAAACTAAGAAATCTACTGACGATTGACCGTCTTCTCAATCCCTTCGCCCGCTTGTTGCAGGTCTCGGCCAACCCCGAGGAAGGTATTACAAGAAGTCAAAGCTCCAGCGAATAGAATCGAAAGCGCAAAGGCTATTACTTTTGAAAGTTTCACGAGCGACAATTTAAATTCCTGCTCACCTACTGCAAGACCGGAGAAGTTCATAATTTGCCACCCATTTCAGCCATCTTATCGCTCCGCAAGGGGCGTCACAGGCGAAAGAGTAGAAGGCCCCACATACTTCGTTAATGGGCGGTAAAGACGGCTATCTTCCAATTGCTCTAAGACCTGAGCAGTCCAGCCTGCCATCCGGGAAATCGCGAAAATCGGAGTAAACAGATCAGTCGGAATCCCAAGACTGTAATAAACAGTAGCAGAATAGAAATCGACGTTAGCATTGAGGCCTTTGCGCTCGCGCATGAGCTCTGCAATCCGTTCCGACATATCAATCCATTTGGATTCTCCCAACTCCTGTGTCAGCTGAACCGCCATTTTCTGGAGATGAGGAGCACGAGGATCGAGCACTTTGTAAACACGGTGTCCGATACCCATAATCTTCTTCTTGTTTGCAAGGCAATCCTCCACAAAAGCGTCAACCTTATCCAAACTACCAATCTCTTGGAGCATCTTAATAACCCCCTCATTCGCACCGCCATGCAATGGTCCTTTGAGAGTTCCAATCGCAGAAGTCATCGCAGAATAAAAATCCGAGAGAGTAGCAATCGTGACGCGAGACGAAAAGGTAGAAGCATTCATCCCGTGATCAGCGTGAAGAATGTAAGCCACATCCAAAGTCTTAGCCGCTGCTGCCCCAGGCTCTTCTCCATTAATCAAATAGAGAAAGTGAGCCGCCTCTGAAAGATCGTTGCGAACAGGAGGAAGATCCAGCCCCTGACGAGCACGATGAAAATAAGCAACAATCGTCGGAGTCTTCGCCACCAAAGAAAGCGCCACCTGCCGATTCGCATCTTGATCGGGATCACCCACCTTTGCCCGAGAATCATACAGCCCCAGCATCGACACTGCCGTGCGCACAACATCCATTGGGTTGGCATCCTTTGGTGCGGCCTTCAAAAAATCGACCACGCCCGCTGGCAAGTCTCGATCATTGCGTAACTCCTTCTCAAGGTTGGCAAGCTCACTCGCATTGGGAAGCTTTCCACGATGAAGTAAATGAGTCACTTCTTCAAAAGTAGTGTGCTCAACAAGATCATCGATTGAATAGCCTAGATAAGACAAACGCCCATCCTGACCTTCCACATTTGATAGCGCGGATTCATTCGCGATAACTCCCTCTAAACCTTTGGCGTAATCTGACATAGTAATTAAATCTTATAGTGTATCTCCCTTCACCAAAGCGGAGGTCGAGCTTATGCGCAAGTGGGATTTTTCCAAGAGCGCTCGTAAGTGAAAATTACTGGAGGACCAAAGTTCTCACCTGCCCATTTTGAATCGTCACCTGACCCTTTTGCAAAGTCAGGGCCCCCCTATTTTCTAGGTCAAATTGCTCTCGAGAAACTTTGCAAGTCCCTCGATTGATAATAGCGGTAGCATGGGACCAATCAAAATAATAAGATTTTTGGTCCCAGCCCACCAGACGAGTCACCCTTCCTTTCTCCTGACGAGATGCCAATGTCTGGATCACACGGTATTCAGCCTCAGGATAAGTGTGAGAAGCAACCGGAGGTTGAAGATTTTTCTCTTGAGAATTAGAGCAGGCATTCAAAGTCAGAAGAAAAACAAGTAGCAAAAGACGCTTCATGGGAGCGTTATAAAACAAAAATTTCGCGATTCATATTTAAGAAATCATCCTCCATCGTTTTTCTATGCATTTACGCTTTTCCGAGGATGAATTCGGCACTCTCATCGAAATGATCAGCCTCGCCGCCGAAATCGCCTCCCTCAATCAAAAGCCCGGAACGGAAAATCATCTCGAACGTTTTGCCAATCTTGAGGACAAAATTCTCGCAAGGGGCTGCAGCCAAGGATATTCCGAGATCATCGAAGTCGACCCCGAAACCCAACAACATCGGGTCACCGCCAACTACCTAGCCAGCTCTTATATTCAGGATTGCATTGATGAGATGCGGAACGAGGTCTTCTGGGAAGAACTTTCCTTCCGGCTCGCCGAAAAGGAAATTATCCACAAATTAGGAGAGAACACCTACCTTACGCTTTCAGAAAAAGACAAAATTGCTCAAGTCTCTCCCCGACAAAAGGAATATTGGGAAGGCTTTGCCCAAAACGGACTCAAACACGTTCACCAAATCAATCCCCCGGAACTCGGTTAGACCATTTTTCAAAAGTCTATTCGTCTATCGAGTTTTTTTAAGGTTT
>CAZUEC010000075.1:0-7856 GCA_964618865.1 uncultured Roseibacillus sp.
TCATTGTGCTTTCCGGGCTGGAAGAATTAAACAATCTGCGAAAGGGATGGAGTTTCAGTTGGAAGCAAAAGGGAAGTCTTTTCTTGTTAGGGTCCCTCTGATTGGTCGTTTTAATGTTCTCAATAGTTTAGCTGCTTTGGCGGCAGTGGATGCGATTGGAATATCGCTACGAGATGCGATTTCGGTTTTAGCCGGAATTCCTGGTGTGCCAGGTCGTTTAGAGTTAGCCGGAACGAGCGATGAAGTGGCGGTGTTTGTTGATTATGCGCATACTCCGGACGCGATTCGCAATGTTTGTCGGACATTACGAGAATTAGAGCCATCTCGTTTGATTACGGTCTTTGGTTGTGGCGGGGGTCGGGATCGAAGTAAGCGTGCGCCGATGGCTCGGGCTGCAGAAGCTGATAGCGATTTCTGTATTATTACCTCTGATAATCCTCGGGATGAAGATCCGCTTGCCATCATTGCGGATGTCGAGAAAGGATTTGTAGGTTCTTCTTTTGTTAGTATTGCTGATCGTCGAGAAGCTATTCGTTCCGCGATTGAGATGGCTCGTCCGGGTGATATTATTTTAGTAGCTGGAAAAGGGCACGAGGATTATCAAATTTTTGGTGATGAAGTGGTTGCTTTTGACGATCGAGTTGAAGTTCGGAAAGCGATCGAAACGAGAACTAAACCAAAGGTGGAAGAAGGGGCATGAAGAATATTTCCTTAGCAGAAATTGCGGAAGCAGTGGGCGGTGAATTGCCCAATGGTGGAGGTGAGTTGTTCGTTACGGCGGGAGTGTCTACCGATACTCGTAAATTAGGGGGAGGAGAGTTCTTTGTGGCTTTGCGAGGGGATCGTTTTGATGGTCATGACTATGTAGTAGCAGCTATGGAAGCTGGAGCCTTAGGAGCTTTGGTTGATACTGCTGAAGCGGCATCTGGAAAGGCTGGTTTAGTGGTTGTTCCTGATACGCTCTTGGGTTTGCAGCGTTTGGCTTGTTGGTGGCGGAATGAGATTGCGATTCCGGTAATTGGTCTTACTGGTTCTAACGGCAAGACGTCGACCAAAGATTTTACTCGTTCGGTTTTGAGCCAACGGTTTCAAGTTCGGGCTACGGAAGGAAATCTAAACAATCATATCGGAGTTCCTTTGAGTGTTCTTTCTTTAACGGAAGAAGACGAAGTGGGTGTCTTTGAGATGGGGATGAATCATTCTGGTGAAATTGCACCTCTTTGTGAAATTGCACGTCCTCATTTAGGAATTATCACTAATATTGGAAGTGCTCACATTGAGAATCTTGGCACTCGTGATGCTATCGCAGAGGAGAAAGGAGCTTTGGCCCGTAGTCTTCCTGGGATTGGGACGTTAGTGGTTCCTGTTTCTTGTGAGTATTTAGAGTATTTCCGAGATCGGACTAAGGCTAATGTGGTAGCGGTTGGAAATGGGCGAGGTGAAGTTCGTGCTGAGGAGATTGATGGTTCCGGTGATGGCATGAAGTTCGTTCTTGTTTGCGAAGAAGGGGGACGAGTGCCGGTGGAATTATCAGTAGCGGGACGTCATATGGTGACAAATGCTTTGTTAGCTGCGGCGGTCGGTTTTCGCTTGGGTCTTTCCATTGAGGAGATTGCAAAAGGTCTCGCGGCGACTGAATTGACGAGTGGGCGTCTGCGTTCTTTTCAGGAGAGAGGCATTACCGTGCTCGATGATACTTATAATGCGAACCCGGAGTCGATGCGGGCGGGGGTAGATACTTTGGCGGAACGGAAAGTGGGGGACGGAGGACGTCGTTTTGCGGTTTTAGGGATGATGGCAGAAATTGGCGAAGGGGCGCCAAAAGAGCACTTGTCATTGGGTGAATTTGCGGCTGGTCATGGAATGTTGGTGGTGAGTGTCGGAGAGGAAGCGAAGCTTATTTCTGAAGGAGCAGGAAGTGATCGTCACTTTGATTCGAGGGATGAGGCTGCGCAGTGGTTGTCGCAGGAATTGAAAGAAGGTGATGTTGTTCTCTTTAAAGGCAGTCGTATGGCGGCGGTGGAACAGGTAATGAAACAAATTTTCCCACAAAACTAATGTTATATTGGATCTACGATATTTGGATGGAAGCTGAGAAGGCTGGCGAGAGCTGGGCTGATACTTTTAGCTTTTTACGTTTGTTTAAGTACCTTTCGGTTAGAGGCGGATTGGCTGCTCTGCTGACTTTTGGTATTTCACTTATTTTTGGCCCTAGGATTATTCGTAAATTGATTTCTCTGAAAGTGGGGCAACCGATTCGGACGGCTGATGAAGTCCATAAGTTAGCGGAGCTTCATGGTGCTAAGGCTGGCACTCCAACGATGGGCGGGGTCATGATTTTAGGTTCAGTTCTGATTGCAGTTCTGATTTGCGGTCGGGTCTTGAATCCTTTCGTGGCCGTTACGATGTGTGCGATGTTGGCACTTGGGCTATTGGGATTCGTTGACGATTATGCCAAGGTGGTTAAAAAGACTTCGGATGGAGTGAGTGGGAAAACTAAGCTTTTTTGGCAGTTGGTTGTTGGGCTTCTTGTTGCTTTGTTTCTTTATACGAACGATTTTACTCAGGTATGGCTTTTTGCAGATAGTGATGTTGTTTGGAGTGAAAGTTCTCATCGAATTTCAGACCTGTCATTTCCGTTATCCAAGTCTCCTCTTATTCCGTTGGGGCTTCTAGCAGTGCCGTTTTTTGTGGTGGTTATCATGGGGGCATCTAATGCAGTAAATTTGACTGATGGGTTAGATGGTTTGGCGATTGGTTGTACGATCACGGTTTCGTTGGCGTATGCAGTTTTGGCTTATGTGGCTGGAAATGAGAATGCACATGATTATCTAAGCGTGCCCTTTAATCCAGCGGTGGGAGAGTTGGTGGTAGTTATGATGGCGATGGTGGGAGCGGGTTTCGGCTTCTTGTGGTTCAATTGTTTCCCAGCCAAGGTTTTCATGGGAGATACCGGTTCCCTTGCTATTGGAGGATGTATTGGGACGACTGCAATTTGTGTGCGTCAGGAACTTCTTTTGGTCATTATTGGGGGAGTCTTCGTTATGGAGGCGATGTCAGTGGTGTTGCAAGTGGCTAGCTTTAAGTCGACCGGTAAACGAATTTTTCGAATGTCTCCTATCCATCATCACTTCGAGCTGGGGGGCTGGAAGGAATCACAGGTGATCGTGCGTTTTTGGATTCTATCGATTCTATTTGCGATGATAGGGCTCGCCACAATTAAAATTCTCTAATGAAACTCAAAGGACAAAATGTAGCAATCTTGGGGGCCGGCCGAAGTGGTCGTGCTGCTGCTGAATTGTGCCTCAAGCTAGGGGCAAAAGTTACCGTCTATGATTCTAATAAGATCAAGGGCGATTGGCCGGAGGAAATTCGATTGGAAGAGAATTCCACTCACGAAAGTGCGCATTCGAAAAGTTTTGATCTGGTGGTGTTGAGCCCTGGAATTGAAACTGATGGGAAGTTTGCACAGGCCTTTGCGGCAAAGAGTGAGGGTTTTATCGGGGAGATGGAACTTGGCTTTCAGAATTATAATGGGCTTGTGGTTGCGATTACGGGTACGAACGGAAAGACGACAACGACTGAATTGATTTCTGCTTTTTTAAATGAGGGAGGAATTTCTTGTGTTCCTTGTGGTAATCATGGGCGTCCTCTTTCGGATGTGGTTTTGGATGAGAATCCACCTCAGGCGGTGGCGATCGAAGCCAGTTCGTTTCAGTTAGAAACGATTGAGACTTTTCGTCCTGATATTGCGGTATGGTTGAATTTTGCTGCGGACCATATGGATCGTTATCGAACTTTGGAGGATTATCGTAATGCTAAGAAGCGCATTTTCGAAAAGATGGGTGAAGATGAGATAGTGGTTGCTAGATCTGGGGAAGAACTTGAAACGCTTAAGTCTAAAGTTGTGCGGTTTATGAGTGAGTGGGATGAAGATGAGGAGTGTGAATTTAAAATGCGAGGAACTCAGATTCATCATCAAGATGGCCCTTTCGTTTGTTTGGAAGAAACCAACCTGCGTGGTTTGCACAATGCAGAAAATATTATGGCTGCAGCCGGAGCGGCACAAGCAGCTGGGGTTGAGTTTGATTGCATGAAGCAAGCTCTCAAATCCTACAATCCTCCGCCTCATCGTTGTGAGTTAATACGTACTCTTGATGGAGTGGAGTATCTCAATGATTCTAAGGCTACGAATTTACATGCTTTGGAGTCTGCTTTGAGATCTTTGACGAGACCGATTGTTCTCATTGCGGGAGGAAAAGAAAAAGGACTCGACTATAGTCCACTTTCGCAAGTGTTAACCGAGCGTACTGTTGCGACCGTGACTTTTGGAGAGATTGGTAAAAAGTTGGAAGCTATTTTTGCGAAGAATGTTCAGACCAAAGCAGTCGAGACTTTGAAGGAGGCGGTTGAGATCGCACGGGAATTAGCTCCTGTTGGATCTACTATTTTATTTTCGCCCGGCACTTCTTCTTTCGATCAATTTTCAAGTTATGTGGAGCGTGGCGAAGCGTTCCGCGAAATCGTAAATCACCTAAAATAAGAGACTAAAATATGAAGACTAAAGCATTCCAAACCAAGAGGAAGCCAAAGAAAGATTTTCGCACTTTATTTGCGAAGACCCGTAAACGTAAACAAAGAGTGTCTGCTGCGGCATCAGGAGGGGACTATACAGGAGAAGAACCAAATCTCGGGGTTGCTCGAGCTTTGGTTGTCATTTTGATTCTCCATATTGCAGCTATTATTGCAATTGTAGTTCATAGTAGCAGGAACGATGATCCTGTTTTTACTAAGAGCCCGGAAGATAATTCGGTAGATCACGTTCGGACTACTCAAGCCGAGAAGCCTAAGATTGGGGGTGACGATAATGTGGAGTATGTTCAAAAAGGAGATACGTATGAGCGTTTTGCCAGACGACACCAAGTGAATGTGCAGGAGTTACGGAGGTTAAATAATAATACTCCTCTTCTCTATAACATGCCTTTGATTATGCCTTCTGTTCCTGTGGCGGTTGCGCAGAATGATGAAATTATTAATGAGACTCTCCCTCCGATTGTGGAGTTGCCTGCAGAGCAGGGCTTACTTGCAGGATATGAAGTCGTAGAGAATGTTCAGCCAGTCGAGGTTTCTCCTAATCCATTCCCGGAAGCTGCTCCTCTCCCTCCTCAGCCGGTTGTGCAGATTAGGCCGACTACAGTGGCTAGGGATTTGTATGAAGTTGAGCCTTTGCCTGTCGTAGAGTCAGTGCCTGTCGTAGAGTCAAAACCTGTTGCTGAACCTCAAGCAGTCATTGTGCCTGAGCCAGTGGTTGCAGCTGTTCCTGAACAGAAGAAGCCTGAACCCGCTCCGAAGGCAAAATTGAAGTCATATAAAATTCGTAAAGGAGATACTTTATGGGCTGTTTCTAAACGCCATGGTATTTCTGTGGAAAAGTTGCTTTCTGCAAATCCAAATGTGAATCCACGCAAGATGAAGCCTGGGATTCGTGTTAATATTCCTACTCGTTAGGCTTATGGTTCGTAATAGTGCCATTATTCTCGTCTCTGCAGTTGCGGTCCTAGTGGTCCTAGGGTTGGTGATGTTGTCTAGCACAAGTGTGTGGTCGACAGAGATGCGTGGTGCTGTTGATCCATATGCTTTGGTTAAGAAACAGTTGCTTTGGCTCTGTCTTGGGTCTCTTGGAGCCTGGCTGCTGTCATTTCTTGATTACGTTAAGTTACAAGCAATATGGCCTTATCTTTTAGGTGGGGCCTGTGTGCTTTTATGTTTTTGTTATGTGCCGGGAGTTGCGGTGGAAGTGCATGGAGAGTCGCGATGGGTTCGTTTTCCTGGTTTTCCTGTTTTGCAGCCTTCGGAGTTGGCCAAGCCGATTGTGATTGTTTCTTTGGCGGCATGGTTTGCGCGTTATCAAGCTGAGGCACGTTCGTTTGTGAAAGGTTTTCTCATTCCTGGAATGGTGTTGGGTGTTCCGGCTCTTTTGATTCTCTTTGAGCGTGACCTGGGAACAACTCTTGTTTTGGGAGTGGTGGGAATGGCGGTGCTCTTTGTGGCTGGAACGCGAATTTGGCTTCTTTTAATCACAGCGGGAGGTGCGGTGTCTGGTTTGTGGATGTTTATTCAACAGGATCCTGTGCGATTACGCCGGATTACGGCATTTATGAATATGGATGATCCTAAGGTGAGAGAGGGTGACGGTTGGCATACTTTTCGTGCTTTAGAGGCTTTTACTAATGGAGGGACTTATGGGACAGGTTTGGGTTATGGAGCGGAGAAGCATGGGACGCTTCCATTTGCTCATACCGATTTTATTTTTGCCGCTTTAGGAGAGGAGTTAGGTTTAGTTTGTACTTTGCTCACGGTTTTGGCGTTTGTTTTGATTGCGATTGCTGGTTTGGCTATTTCTCTCTTTGCACGTGAATTTTTCGGTAAGGTTCTGGCAGCAGGGATCACTATGATTGTAGTGGTTCCAGGGATTTTGAATATGGGGGTGGTGACTGGATCTTTACCGGTGACGGGGTTACCTTTGCCGTTTTTGAGTTATGGAGGATCGAGTCTTGTTTTTACAATGTGCTCTATTGGCTTGTTGATGAGTGTTTACCGGAGAGCGGTTTTTGTGGATGCTACTGCGATGCCACAAATTAAGGAGCGGAAATTTGCCCTCAAGCTTTGAGTTTTTCGACGAAGAGGGAAAAATGATGCAAAGGAGGGTGGCTCTTGAAGAAGGGACCGGCGAAGCTATCTGGGATGAAAGTAGTCATTGCATGTGGTGGTACTGGGGGACATCTCTTTCCAGGAATTGCGGTTGCGGAAGAGCTTCAGAAGAGAGGCCACGAGCCGGTGTTGGTGATTTCCGAGAAAAAAGTAGATGCAGAGGCTTCTGCTAAATATAAAAATCTCCGATTTGAGGTCATGCCGGCTATTGCTAAGCCGGCGACTCTTTCGCCTAAGATGGTTCCGTTTCTTTTAGGGTTGTTGAAGGCGATTGGGCAGAGCAAGAGTTTATTGAAAAGAGAGAAGGCGGAGGTTGTTTTGGGGATGGGAGGATTCACTTCTTTCGCTCCGGCTTATGCTGGGAAGAAGTTAGGATTGCGGACTTATGTTCATGATTCGAATGCGATTCCGGGGAAGACGAATATCATGATCGCTAAGTATTGTACGCAAGTTCTCTTGGGGTTGGGTATCGCAAAGTCTTACTTTCCAGGAAGGGAGACGGTGGAGGTTGGGACGCCGGTGAGAGGCGAATTACGTCAATTGCCGCCGCGAGAGAAGGCGGCAGCGAAGTGGGGCTTGGATGCTAGTAAGCCAACTTTGTTGGTCTTTGGTGGGAGCCAGGGAGCTAAGGGTTTGAATTCTTTGGCTGTGGAGGCGTTGAGTTCTTTGGAGTGTCAGATTTTACATGTTGCAGGGCAGTTAGATTATGAGCGTGTTAGGGAGTTGACGAAGGATGAAGAGGGCTACGAGGTTTTGGCATTTTGCGATGATATGCCAGCAGCCTATGCGGTGGCTGATGGTTCGATTTGTCGTTCGGGGGCTTCGAGTCTTACGGAATTGGCTTTTTTGGGAATTCCTTCGATATTAGTTCCTTATCCTCATGCGGCAGATGATCATCAGACGGCGAATGCAAAAGTATTTGCTGATGCGGGGGCGGCTCTGATGGCTCAAGAGAAAGATTTGGATGGTGTGGCTTTGGCTCAGATGGCAAAGAAGCTTTTGCCGGGGGCGTCTGAGAGGGAAGGTTTGGTGAAGGAGACTCAGGTTCTTGGAGCCAAGGATGCCGTGGGGGCAATTGTCGATGTGGTTTTGGGCTGAAGAGGAGTAAGATCGTCTATCCTAAAAAAAGAGGCAGGTTGAAGTAA
>CAZUEC010000076.1:0-7828 GCA_964618865.1 uncultured Roseibacillus sp.
GCCTTGGAGTGAGCTTTTTGGGCGAGGGCTTCTTGTTTGGCGAGGAGCTTTTTCTGGTAGCGTCCTTGTACGATGTCGGTGAGAACCAGGACGGTGATTACGAAGTAGAAGGTGGTTTTGGTCATGGCGACGATTGCGTTGCCTCCGATGTGAAGGTGGGCGAGGTGTCCTCCTTCGGTTAGGAGCATGATGCCGACGATGAAGAGAACGAAGAGTCCGAGAACTTCATACATGCGGTTTTTCTGAAGGAAGGCTGATACTTTGTCGGCGAGCCAAATCATGAGGATTCCGCTGACGATGATGGCGATGATGATGAGAGGCATGCGGGTGGCTCCGGTGGCTTCATCTTTGGCTAAAGCCATGGCAGAAAGAATGGAGTCGAAGGAGAAGATGACGTTCATGGTGACGATGAGGGTGACGGTTTTGGCGACGGAGGCTGGTTTTTGGTCGCCATGTCCTAAGTCGTGGGTACCGAGCATGTGAAAGATTTCTTTGACGGCCGTGTAGAGAATGAAGGCACCTCCGAAGAGTACGATGATGGCGTGGAGGGTGAAGTGACCATCAATCCAGCCTTTGATGGTGTGTGCGGATTCTGGACTATGTTGACCATGATTTTCTGCAAGGGTTACTTCTGGTCCGAGGCCAATTCCGAAGAGTGGTTCTTTAAAATTTTCGACCAGTCCGACGACTACAAAGAGGAGGGCGATTCGGAAGCCGACGGCGAGTCCGATGCCGAGCCGACGGACGAAGGCTTGTTTCTCAGGAGCGACACGTTTGGATTCGAGTGAGATGTAGAGCAAGTTGTCAAAGCCGAGGACTGCTTGCAGGAGAATCAGCAATAAGAGGGTGATGACGTATTCCATATTGCTGATGTTAAGAAACTGGAATGGGTAGGCAAGCGAAGGGATTGACTGTTCCGCATTGGTTGAGAGGGGGGAGATTTTGAGCGAGAGAGGGATTTCTTACTTTTGTGGGGAGAGTTTTTTTCTTAGGTTTTGGGAAGTATGTTTTTAGCTCGGCTCATCTTTGTTTTGTGCGGTTTGACGGTTTTGACCCAAGCGCACCCGAATGTCGTTTTTGTCATTACAGACGATCAAGGGTATGGCGATCTGTCTTGTCATGGGAATCCGGTTTTGGAGACTCCGGCATTGGATGAGTTGCATGGGGAGAGTGTGCGTTTGACGGATTATCATGTTAGTCCTACTTGTGCGCCGACTCGGGGAGCTCTGATGAGTGGGCATGTGACGAATCGCTGTGGTCCTTGGCATACGATTATGGGGCGTTGTTTTCTCTTTGAGGGGGAGAAGACGCTGGGAGAAGCTTTTTCGGAGGGAGGGTATGCGACGGGGATGTTCGGGAAGTGGCACTTAGGAGATAATTATCCTTTTCGTCCCGAAGATCGTGGGTTTCAGGAGGTCGTTCGTCATGGAGCAGGTGGGGTTGGGCAAGCGGCCGATTACTGGAACAATGCTTATTTCGACGATACTTATTTTCATAATAGTAAACCTGAGAAGTATTCTGGGTACTGCACGGATATTTATTTTAATGAAGCCAAGCGTTTCATTGGGGAGAGTTTGAAAGAGAAGAGGCCTTTCTTTGCTTATATTTCGACAAATGCTCCGCATAGTCCTCATCACTGTCCGGAGAAATATTGGAAGCCTTATCTGGAGAAATTAGGAGGGGCGGAAAAGGAAACTCGGAAGGCGATCTTTTTGGGCATGATTGCGAACATTGATGAGAATGTGGGTAAGATGCGTGCTTTTTTGGAAGAGCAGGGAGTTGCGGAAGATACTATTTTTATTTTTACGACAGACAATGGAACTGCGGGAGGAGAGAAAATTTTTAATTCGGGAATGCGTGGTAAGAAGGGTTCCAATTTTGAGGGTGGTCATCGCGTGCCATTTTTTATGCATTGGCCAAAGGGTGGGCTGAGTGAAGGGCGTGACTTAGGACAGCTGGCTGCTCATGTTGATATTTTGCCGACTCTTACTGAGCTTTGTGAGTTGCCTGCGATTTCGGAAGACTATCAGTTAGATGGTCGGTCTTTGGTTCCGCTCTTGAAGGCGGAGAAGGATGCGGAGTGGCCGGAGCGAACGATTATTACGGATTCGCAGCGAGTGAAGGATCCTATTAAGTGGCGTAATTGCAGTACGATGTCGCAGCGCTGGCGTCTTCTCGATGGGAAGGCTCTTTACGATATTGAGGCGGATCCAGGGCAAGAAGAGGATGTTGCTCAGGAGCATCCGGAGGTGGTTGCAAAGTTGCGTGCTGATTATGAACGGTGGTGGGAAAGTTTGCAGCCTTCCTTTCAGCGTTTTGCGCGTATTCAGGTGGGGAGTGAATATGAGAATCCTTCTCACCTGACTTCGCATGATTGGCTGACGGAGGAGGGAATGGTGCCTTGGAATCAATTAGCAGTTCGTTCAGGGGCAAAAAGAAAGGGCTGGTGGGCGTTGAATGTGGTGGAGGCGGGTTCGTATCGCATTACTTTGAGGCGTTGGCCTGCTTCTCTTGATCATGCGATTGTGGCGGGGGTTGAGCCTGGTGATTCGGTGCCTGGTCTGAAGGCTTTTCGAGAAACTCGTGGAGTTGCAATGGTTGTGAAAAAAGCGAGGCTTGAGATTGGAGATTTTTCAGGAGAGCAAGAGGTGTCTGCGCAGGACGCGGGAGTGAGTTTTGAAATGGAGCTCAAGAGGGGGGAGGTGGAGTTGAGAACGACTTTCTATCTCGAAGACGGAAAAGAGATCAGTGCGTATTATGCTGATGTGGAGAAGCTCTCTCAGTAAAATGAGTTTGGTTTTTTTCGGGGGATTTTGTTAGATTTTAGCTACTTTGACTTGAGGGCTTCGAAGACTGGTTCGGGAACGTAGCGTTGGACGGTGTCTTCCCAGCCTTTGGGGCCGATTAGTGATTCGACCATGCTGGAGGAGACTTGAGCGAGTTCTCGAGGGGGCATGAGGAAGCAGGTGGTGACGGTGGGGGCAAGATCGTTGTTGATGTGACGCATCACGCGTTCGTATTCGTAATCTCCTGGGGAGCGGATTCCGCGGAGGATGTATTTGGCATCTCTTTCTTGGGCATAGTCGACGAGGTAGCGGTTGTCGAAGTGTTCAATGATGAGGTTGTCGTTTGGAGAGCTTGATTGACGGAGGAGATCTAAGCGTTCGGGGACGCTGAAGGTGTAGCTTTTGGAGGGGTTGTTACCAATGGCAACGATGAGTCGGTCGAAAAGGGCGAGTCCTTGTTCGATCATCCAGAGGTGGCCATTAGTAGGGGGATCGAAGGATCCAGCATAGACTGCGGTTTTCACGGAGGAGATTGAGCCACAAAAAAGGAGAGGAAAACAGACTATCTTCTGTTGCATTTGAGAGAACGGAGGTAGACTGCTCTTATGCTTTGACTTCTTTGTAAAGTAGCGAAGACCCGGTCGGGTCGAATGGCTTTGATAGTGCTTGCGGGAGCAGCGATCGCTTTTTTCGTTTATGCCAAATCCCAAGGAGCTTGAGGGAGCGGTCTGAGGGAGCGGTCGTTTTGTTGACTGCTAGGATGCTGGAAGGCGGGAATTAAGCAAATTGCTTTAGGAAGCGAGTGTCATTTTCGATGAGGAGGCGGATGTCTTTGATTCCCCATTTGATCATGGCTAGACGATCGAGACCCATGCCAAAAGCAAAGCCGGTGACTTTACTGGGGTCAAAGGCGAGGTCGCCACGTGATTGGCAGAGGGCGGTGAATACTGCGGGGTCGACAATGCCGCAACCGGCGACTTCGATCCATTTGGGGGCTTTTCCTGCGAGGTGGAGTTTGATGTCGATTTCGAACGAAGGTTCGGTGAAGGGAAAGAAGTGAGGTCGGAATTGGAGTTCGGTTTCGGCTCCAAAGAGTTCTTGGAAAAAGTAAATGAGGGTGCCTTTGAGGTCGGCGAGGGAGACGTTTTCTGCGACGTAGAGTCCTTCTAACTGATTGAAGACGGAAAGGTGGGTGGCATCAATTTCGTCGCGACGGTAAGCGGAGCCTGGAGCCATGATTCGAACAGGAGGAGTTTGATTCTCCATGGTGCGGACTTGGACTGAGGAGGTGTGGGTGCGTAGGAGTTTTCCGGAATCGAAATAGAAGGTGTCTTTTTCGTTACGAGCAGGGTGGTCGGCGGGAGTGTTGAGGGCGTCGAAGCAGTGAAATTCGTCTTCAATTTCGGGTCCTTCGGCGAGGGCGAATCCCATGCGGCGAAGGATTTGAATGGCGTCATCTTTGATTCGGGTGAGAGGGTGAAGGCCACCGGAGTGAATTTCGCGACTGGGGAGGGTGAGGTCGATGCCAGCAATTGCTTTTTGATCGGCGATGGCTTGCAGAGTGGCTTGTTTTTTCTCTAGGGCGGTCGAAATTGCGCCCCGGACGGTGTTGAGAGCTTGTCCGAAAGTGGGTTTTTCCTCGTTGGAGAGGGTTTTCATTAGTGCGCTGGCGGCGGTGAGTTTTCCTTTTTTCCCTAAGAAGTCGATTTTGGCCTGTTCGAGAGTTTGGCTATCGGATGCCGATTCGATTGCGGCGAGGGCGGAAGTTTGGATTTCGGCGAGATCGGAATTCATGAGGCGGGGGAGAAATGCCGCAAGCGGCTGCAAGAATCAAGGGAGAAAGGGGGGGGAGGTCAGAGTGGGATTAGGCGATGGGGTCTGGGCAGAAATCGCGACGACCGCATTTGAGGCAGGGTTCGCCGAGGTAGAGTTCATCAATCCATTCGATGAGGGGGGTGAGGTGGGTTTGTTCATTGGTGAGGATGCCTGCTTCGAAGTTTCGCCGAGTGGGGCCTTTGGCGCCCATTCCGGCTCCGGTGAGGTTAGCAGAGGTGATCAGGGCGGTTTTGCCATCGATGATGATGGCCTTGGTGTGGATTCGAGGGCAGAGAATGCGTTCGAAGAGTTCGCTTTCTAGTAAGGCTGGATAGCGGTCGAAGTCTTTGCGGAAGCGGGGTCCGGGCTCTTTGGCATGAAAGAGGCGGACGGCAATTCCGTCTTCCACCAAATTGGAGAGAATTTCTAGAAAAGGTATGTAGTGGCGACCTTTTTTGACGTGTAGGTCTTTGAGGTCGGCGGTGACGATCCATAGGTAGTGCTCGGTATTGGGAACGAGCTCTTCGATCACGCGATGATAGATCTGGTCGTTGAGGAGGAGTTCGGTCATGGTGATCTTTTTGTTCTTGATGAGCATAGACACAGTTTACCTCTTCTGCGGAGGGTGGATTGGGTCTGGCTGACAGGTTTGCTTTCTCTTGCTCCAAGAAGGTCGAAATGAGAGTCTCCTTTCGTGGCTGCACCTCAAAATACTATCGCATTGGTTTACGATTACGATCAGACCTTGAGTCCGAGTTATATGCAGGATGATGTTCTGTTTCCTCGTTTTGGGATCGATCCGGAGCAATTTTGGAAAAAATGCAATGCTCTTGTGAAGGATCAAAGCTGGGATGGGGAGTTGGCGTATATGAAGTGTCTCCTTGATTATCTTGGTATGGATAATGTGAGTAATCAGGATTTGAATGAATTGGGAAAGGATCTTCATTATTATCCGGGAGTCGATGAGATGTTTGAACAGCTCAATACGATTTTACGGCCGGAGCATGAGGCTGCGGGAATTAAGATTGAGCACTATATTATTTCTTCGGGTTTGAAGGCTTTGCTCGATGGGAGCAGTTTGAAGGATAAGGTAGAGGCTATCTTTGGCTGTGAGTTTGGAGAAGATGCTGATGGGCGTATTTCTTTTCCGAAGCGTACTATTTCGCACACTACTAAGACTCAGTTTTTGTTTCGGATTAACAAGGGGATGTTAGGATACGATCAAGATGTGAATGATCACATGCCGTCGGAGCAGCGCCCGATTCCTTTTGAGAATATGACTTACGTTGGTGATGGTCCTACGGATGTTCCTTGTTTCACGGTGATGAAGAAGAATGGAGGCCATGCGGTGGCAGTGTATAATTCGGGCGACGAGACTCGCCGTAGTTTTCGAAAGTGTTTTCAGCTTTCTGCGAGTGCGGATCGAGTGAAGCACATTGCTCCCGCGGACTATCGTCCGGGAAGCCATTTGCGATTGATTCTCGAAGAAACGGTTTTGGGGATTGCGGATTCTATTTTGAATCGGCGTTTGGAGGAGCGTGAAAATGCTCGCGTGGCTGCTCCAGGCTTTTAGGAAGGGGTGGTATTGTTCGGAGGGGGTAGTCGCGGGTTGGAGTTGGAGGGGTTCTCTTACTTAAGGAATTTCACCAAGTCTTTGCGCATTTTGATGAGGTCGGGTTCGTTTAGGTAGAACATGTGGCCGGCGTCGTAGTAGACGTAGCTGATGCGGTCGCGGCTTTGCTTGGGAAGGTCAACCATTTGATTGATGGTGTATTCGATCCCGCTGGGAGGAGTTGCGAAGTCGGTGTATCCGCCCATGACGAGGATGCGAAGGTTGGGATTGCTTGTCATTGCGGATTGCAAGCGGTCAGAGACGTTGACGATTTGGTTCTCGGTATTCCATTTCCAAGGGCGGACTTTGCTTGTGAGGATGCGGTAGGTGTTGTGGATTTCGTTGCCTCCGAGGTCGTCAGTGAGATAGGCTAGCATGGAGGTGGAAAAGGCTCCGTAGGCGACTGCGTAGGAGGGGTCATACATGGGGTAGTCGCTGTCTTTTGTTTGTGCGGGCCAGGCGACACGAGCATCAAAGCGGCCGAGGACTTTGCCTTCCGAGCGAAGGAGTTCCCGACGAAAGCGGGTGGAGGAGAGTCGGAGGTTGGTTTCGATCCAGAGGTCAGCGGAGACGCCTGTTAGCTCTGCGAGTTTGTTTGCGATTGTTTGTACTTCGCTTGCTTCGAGAGAGGCTCCTGCGAAGAGGGCGCTGGCGTAGGGTCCACTTGCGAAGAGGCGGGCTTCGGCAAGAAGTTCTTCGCGGTTGCGATCAATTTTACCATGATGGTGGGCGACGGCTGCCATGGCGGGAAGGTAGACTTGTTTGTCTAGGTAGTTGCCTTGGCTTCCGCGGAGGGTTCGGAAATCGAGGAGAGAGGAGAGCATGATGACTCCATTGAGGTTCATGCCGTATGCCGATTGAAGTTGTTCTGCGAGTCCGGCAGCACGCACGCCGCCGTAGGATTCTCCGAGGAGGTACTTGGGTGAGCTCCATCGTTTGTGTTCGGTTGTCCAACGACGAATGAAGTCGCCGACGGATTCAATATCACCTCTGAGGCCGTGAAATTCGCCTCCTTTGGATTCTCCTTCGGGGCGGGAGTATCCGGTTGAGACGGGGTCGATGAAGACGAGGTCGGTGACATCTAAGATGGAGTGAGGGTTGTCGATGAGGGTGACAGGAGGAGGTAAGGTTTCGGTTCCGTCCTTGGTGGTGGGAACAAGCTTTGGACCTAGTGCTCCGAGGTGAAGCCAGACTGCGGAAGAGCCGGGTCCGCCATTGAAGGCGAACATTACGGGGCGGTCTTTGGCTTCGGTGTCTTTCATTAGGTAGGAGACGTGAAAGATGGAGGCGCGTTTTTTGTCGTCTTCGCCTTTGAGGATGAGGGTGTCGGCGGTGACGGTGTAGTTGATGGTTTGGCCATCAATTTGAACTTCGGTGGAGACTGGTTCGAGGCTGATGTTCTCTGATTTTGATTTGTCTTCCTCTTTTTTCTTCATTTTCATCTCTTCTTTGTCCTTGTCTTGAGCGAGGAGAGGGAGACAGGTTGAGATGGAGAGAAAAGCGGTGAGGAGTGTTCGTTTCATTTTGTAAAAAAGGGAAAGGAAAGTGATGGCGGAGGAAGGCAAGAAAAGCAAGCCTACCCGCAGTAAAGAAACGGAAAGGTTGCTTAGACCAT
>CAZUEC010000077.1:0-7804 GCA_964618865.1 uncultured Roseibacillus sp.
AAGAAATTCTCTCTCGGCGATAAACGAACGAACTTTTGGAAAACGGTCTAGAGAAAGAGGACTTTAGAAGGAAGTGGTTTGTGATTCTTCCGATGATGAAGAGGGATCAATTTTGCCCCTGATCTTGGAGAAAGCGGCGAGCGATGGAATCGGGGAGGCTATCTGAGTTTGAGAGCATCCAGGCGTTGGCGGCTGCGGAATCTTGGTTGGCCCACTGTCCTAAGACGCGATGGTAGTAGCGGGTTTGTTCATTGTCATTGCTGATACCAGAGACCCAGACGGCGGCTAGCTCGGGGTCCTGGCGGGCGGAGCCGCGAACGAGCTCTCGTATTGAGCTATCAAAGTTTGCGTCGGGATTAGAGGCTGCGAGTTCGGAGATATATTCTGCGGCTTGGACGGGATCTTCGCGTACGACGTTTCCAACAACGCCTTCGGCTGCTTTGCTCATGGCTTCGGGAGGGAGGCTGCTGATCCAAGCGGTGGTTTCTTCGG
Source organism: uncultured Roseibacillus sp. (assembly GCA_964618865.1). Lineage (GTDB taxonomy): Bacteria > Verrucomicrobiota > Verrucomicrobiia > Verrucomicrobiales > Akkermansiaceae > Roseibacillus. Next base: position 493 of record CAZUEC010000077.1, read on the forward strand.
GTGATTCTTTATACCAGTCTTCGGTGATTCCTTCGCTGGCTCGGTTGAGGGCGGCGACGTCACCCACGCTGGAAAGCCATTGGGCAGCTTCGGAGGGGGTGTCGCGGGCTAGGGCGGTGGCGGTAAAGGCAAAGGCGCTGGAGCGAAGGCCTTCGTTGGTGACTGAAGTGCTCCAAGCTTTCGCTTCTTCTGGGTCATTTGCGATCAGGTGGTCGACGATGAAGTCGAGAGCTTGGCCTCGTTCGTCGGAGCGGATCATTCCTTCCATTAATCCGGTTGCGCGGGGCACATCGGAGAGGGCGATTCCTTCGATGACTCCTACCATCCAAGGGTTGGCGCGGTCTGCATTGGTGTGGTTTTCTTCAGCCCAAGCAATGGCGGCATCGGGGTTGGTGGTGGCCCAGGTGGAGAGGATGGTATTGCGGGCGTATTCTCCTCCGGTGTTTTCGGAGGCGTAGTCCAAGGCGCCGGCGGGGTCGACTTTAGCCCAAGCGGTGAGAAGGAGTTCATATTCTCCTCGGCGTTCGCTGGTGAGGCCTAACTTGCGAAAGGCATCGACGACGGAGAGGTAATTCTCGGGAGAGAGGCTGTCGATGAGGGCGAGAAGGGCGGTGTTGCGAGCAATGGCATCTTCGGAGCGGGCGATGTCGGTCACCATTTGTTCAGGAGTGGAGCCTTGTTTGATGATGGAGGAGGCTGCGAGTCTGGCTTGAGCGGAGGCTAAGCTTGCGGTGCTATTTCCATTTGATTCTAGTGCCTTTTGTTGCTGATTGAGGTTTGTGGAGGTCGATTTTGTGTTTTGGAGGTTGTTTTCTCCAGCTTTGGTACGAGAGGTAAGGGTTTTTCCCGCTAGAAAAGCGGAGGTTACGGAGATTCCCCAGATCGAGAGTAGAACAATCGGTTTTGATTTCATATAGGCGTTTCAGGCTTATTATAGCGTTTTTTGAATGTTTCGCATGGGAAAAAAAGAGAAATTAGTCATCAAAATTAGCCTGAATCGTGAGTTGCGAGCTGGACAATGTGTGATTAGCGTCCCTGAGAATGAAGATTTTGGAAGATAACTCGGTGGTGATGGAGAAGACTCGTGAGCTTTGTGCTACGATTGTGGGAGATGCTGAGTTTGGTGACCTGCAGAAAAATGTGGCTGCTTTCTTTGCAGATGATGCTGCACGTGATGGCTTCCAGAAGGTGCAGGAGTGGGGTGATGAGTTGAATCAGAAGCAGCAGGCTGGTTTGCAGCTTTCGGATACGGAGATCAAAGAGTTCGAGACTGCTCGTAATGCTCTGTTTGAGAATCCGGTGGCGACAGGTTTTTTGAATGCTCAGCAAGCTTTGCAGTCTTTGCAGGGAAGTATCGGCCAATACGTTGGGATGACTTTAGAATTGGGACGAGTGCCAACAAGCGAGGATCTCGCTTCTCAGAATGAAGGTTGCTGTGGTGGTGGTGGCGGTGGCGGGTGTGGTTGCTAGTTGGCGGTTCATTTTTTTCCCGTCCAGCTGTGTCGGGAAGCTCTTTAGGGGGAGGCTGTTTTCTTTTTTGAGAACGGCTTCTTTTTTTTTGTGGGAGGGTTCTTGTTTGGGGTTGTGATGAGTCTTAGGCTGGGGGAGATGCGACGATTGTTTTTGCTGTGGTTTCTGAGTTTTACGATTCTTTGGGCGGACAGTGAAGTTGATGAGAAAACGGCGGAAACGCTCGTTAAGCTCAACGAGGTTATTGAGGAAACTAGTAGTAAGCTGACGGAAGTTCGGGGTGCTTACGATGCTATTGGCGAAAATGCCGCGCGACGTGAGGAGGCGGAATCTTTGTTGGGGCAGGAGATGGAGTTGGCGGCTCGTTTGGATGAGTTGAAAAATCAATTCAATGAGTTGGCGACGGGGGTGCGTGGGGAGGATGTTAGGACGGCGGATGTAGAGGATCTTGATTTAGCTGAAGAGGTGAAGGATATTCTTCGTCCGGGGGTGCAGGCGTTGAAGCAGGCGACTGAGAAGCCTCGTGAAACGGAATTACTAAGGGCGCGAGAAAAGCGGTTAGCTGAACAGGCTTCTTTAGCTAAAGGTGCATTGAGTCGGCTTTCGAAATGGAAAGAGGGTTCGGTCGATGAGTTGAGTTATCGAAGGGTGACTGAGTTGCAAGAGCTTTGGGCTTCTCGTCAAAAGGATGCAGAGGGGCAGTTGGAGGCGATTGCAGTACAGTTAGAACAGCAAGCGTCTGAGAGGGATTTTGTCTTGAAGCCGGTGAGTGAAGCTTTCGAGAATTTCTTTAAAGGGCGTGGGTTGAATGTTTTGAAGGCTCTGGGGGCATTGATTGTGACTTGGTTAGTATTGCGTTGGCTGTGGAGATTGATTGGGAAGTTGCCTTTGATTCGGAAGCAAAACCAAGGGGCTTTCGCATGGCGTTTGTTAGAGCTGTGTGCGGTGGTTGGCAGTGCATTAGTCGCGGCTATGGCGGCTCTTTTTGTCCTTTATTTTAGTGGTGATTGGCTTTTGTTGACTCTCTTTATTGTGTTTTTGGTGGGACTGGGTTGGGCTGCCAAAAGTGCGATTCCGAGGGTTTTTGATCAGACCAAAATGTTGTTGAATCTGGGTCCGGTAAGGAAGGGGGAGCGGTTGACCTTTGAGGGGGTCGCTTGGGAGGTGGGGACGATTGGGGTCTACACGGAGCTGAGAAACTGTGAGCTGACGGGAGGGTTGATTCGGATGTCGATCAAACGATTGAGTCTGCTTCGATCCCGTCCTCATGAATCTTCGGAAGTTTGGTTTCCGACGAAGACGGGTGATTGGATTCTTGCGAATGGTTCATTGGGAAAGGTGATTACGCAGACTCCAGAGTATGTGAAGATTGTTCGTTTAGGGGGGGCGCGAGAAACGTATCTTACGCCTGAGTTTTTGGCTCTGGCGCCAGTAAATTTATGTAAGAGTTTTCGGGTTAAGGGGAGTTTTGGGATCGATTACGCGCATCAGGAGATTTCGACTGGAGAGGTGGTGAGTGTTTTTCAGGCTCAATTGGCGAATGGGTTAGTGGAGTTGTTGGAGGAGCGTGAGCATTTGAATTCGGTGAATGTGGAGTTCGCGCGGGCAGGTGCTTCTTCGCTGGATTATGCGATACTAGCAGATTTCAAGGGGGAGGCTGCGGAGCGTTATGAGAAATTGAAGCGGGGGATTCAACGTATCTGTGTGGAAGTATGCAATGAGCAAGGATGGGGGATTCCCTTTACTCAAATCACGATTCATCAAGCGGAAGCAAGGGAAGGAGTGGTGGCGAACGTTGCTGGAGGGTGATGAGGGTCTTTTTTTATTGCTGGCTGGAAAGATGGGTTTCGTTTGCGAGTAGGGCTTTGGTTTCTCCGACTAAGAAGGCTGATCCTGTGATGAGGGTGAGGGGCTTTTGGGAGCAGGAGGTGAGAGCTTGGGCTGCGTTCTCGTGGAGGGTTATTGGAAGTTGGGGGTTGTTGGAAAGAGTGGCTTGGAGGTCTGTTGGAGGAATGCTGCGGGGTGAGTTGATGGGGCAAAAGTGGATTTCGGAGACTGCGTCTGCTAAGGTGTGCAGCATGGGAGTGATGTCTTTGGATTCGGCTGCTCCAAAAATGAGGGCAGGTTTGGTGTGGGGTTGATTTTTTTTCAAGTTAGCTACTAGGCTGTTCGTAGCATGGGGGTTGTGTGCGATGTCGAAGATGATTTGTTGGTTTTTCCCATGGGTGACGATTTCGAAGCGTCCGGGGTGAGAGGCTTTGGAGAGGCCTTCGAGGACGGCGTCGTAGTTCATGTGGTAGTTGAGGAGGTGGAGGGCTTCTAAGGCGAGGGCGGCGTTGTGAGCTTGATGTTCGCCAACGAGACCTAAGGGGTAGCCGAGGAGGGGGGTGGTGACCCAAGTTAGGGGGCTGCGGGTTTGGTTGGCGGTTTGTTCGATGACGGTGACGGCCTCGAGCTTTTGAATGGCTGAGACGGCGGGTTTTCCTTTTCGGAAGATGGCAGATTTTTCGGACGCGATTTCGGTTAGGGTGTCGCCGAGCCACTTTTGGTGGTCGAGGTCGATGGGAGTGAGAATGGAGAGATCGGAGGGAATGGCGGTGGTGGCATCGAAGCGGCCTCCCATGCCTACTTCGAGGATGATGAGTTCGCAGTCTTGCTCGTGAAAATAGCGCATGGCGAGGGCGAGGGTGAGTTCGAAGAAGGTGGGATGGTTGTCCCAGTCTTGTACGAGTTTGCGGAGGGCGGTGAGGCTAGTTGCGACTTCTGCTTCAGGGATTTGCTGGCCGGAGACTTGAATTCTTTCGCGGTAGTTTATGAGATGGGGGGAGGTGAAGAGGCCGGTGCGGGTGCTGGTGGCGCGGGCTAGGGAATCGAGAAAGGCGCAGGTGGAGCCTTTGCCATTGGTTCCGGCTACTTGAATGACTTTGGTGGTGTGTTTGGGGAAGGCGAGGTATTCGCGAAGTAGGCGAGTGGAGTTTTCGAGGCCTAATTTGATTCCAAAATTTTGGGTGGAGTAGAGCCAATCGATCGCTTCGGAATAGGTCATGTGGTTAGGGAAAGTTGAATCCGAATCATGGTCTTTTCAAGTCGCATCATTGAGAAGAAAGCGAACTTTGAGGTTCTTATTTTTTTGAGAAATTGAGTGAAGTTGGTGACTTGCAAAGCGAGGCTGATCAGGTGAGGCTTTGGGAGAGAAAATGCTCATTGATATTTGAGAGATGAAAACGATTGCGATTGTAGGAGCGGGAGCGGTGGGGAGTTACTATGGTTGCCGAATGGCGGAGGCTGGGCATGAGGTGCGGTTTTTGTTGCGTAGTGATTACGAGGAGGTGCGTGAGCATGGTTTTCGAATTGAGAGTTTGGCAGGCAATTTGATAGTGGAAGAGCCTTTGGTCTTTCGCGAAAGTGCTGAGTTGGGGCCTGTTGATCTCGTGTTGGTGGCTTGGAAGGCGACTGCGAATGAGTTTGCGGAGAAGGTGATTGCGCCGCTTCTGCATGAAGGGACGCGCATTTTGACGCTGCAAAATGGGCTTGGAAATGTGGAATGGTTGGAGGGGCTTTTTGGAAGGGGGCGTGTTTTGGGTGGTTTGTGTTTTGTGGGGATCAATCGTCTCGCTCCTGGGAGGATTTCTCATAAGGTGGGGGGGCTGGTGACTGTGGGTGAGAGGGTAGAGTCTGGTGTTCTTGGCGAGATGCCGGCTTTCTTTGGGGAGAAGGTGGAGGTGCAGATTGCGGATGATTTGGGTTTAGCCCAGTGGAGAAAGTTGGTTTGGAATATTCCGTTTAATGGATTGTGTGTGACGGAGGGGGGGATTGATACTGAGGTTTTGTTGAAGAGTCCGAGAAAAGAGGAGGAGGTGCGTGCTTTGATGGCAGAGGTGCAGGCGACGGGGAGGGCGTTGGGGTATGAAATTTCAGATGCTTTTGTAGAAGGGCAAATTGCGCGCACTCAAAAAATGGGCGGCTACAAGCCTTCAAGTTTGTTGGATTATATGAACGGTTATCCTCTGGAGGTGGAGGCGATTTGGGGAGAGCCGATGAGAAGGGCGGAGCAGGCGGGGGTGTTGGTGCCGAGATTACGAGTGCTCTACGAGAATCTCCGAAAATTGACCGAGGGTCGTTAAATTGATTCTTTGTCAACCTTTACCATTGCGGGAGCGAAACTGGCGGCAAAGAATCCGGCCGTGGATGTTTTTTTGAATTGTTGGATAGGTTGGCTCGGTTGTGTGATGCTGGGGTTGACTTTCCTTTATTTGGGAGCTGAATGGTTAGTGAAAGGCAGTGGTGATTTGGCGCTTCGGATCGGGATTTCGCCTCTCATTGTTGGTTTGACTGTTGTGGCCTTCGGAACCAGTGCTCCTGAGCTTTTGGTGAGTGTGAGTGCGAATATGCAGACGCCTCCGCAGGGTGATATGGCTCTTGGTAATGTGGTGGGATCGAATATTTGTAATTTGGCATTGGTGCTTGGGATCGCGGCTCTGATGAGACCTTTTCGAGTTCATGGGCAAGTTCTTAAGCGTGAGATGCCTCTGCTTATCGGGGTTACTGCGGTCTTTGTCTGGATGTTGTTAGATGGTGAGATTGCGCGTTGGGAGGGTGCTCTTCTGGCTGCTGGAGTGATTCTCTACACGGTGAGTAGTATTGTGCGTGGCCGGCGAGGAGAGGAGGTGGAGACTGATTTGGAAATTACTGATGAGGAGCTAGTGGCTCTGAAGGCATCGGGGAAAATTCTCTTTTTGCGTGATTTTGCTCTTATTGTAGTGGGATTAGCAGTGCTGGTCGTGGGAGCCAAGAGTATGGTTTTTGGAGCTAGTGAAATTGCGGGAGCGATTGGGGTTTCGGAGGCGGTTATTGCGCTTACGGTGGTGGCGTTTGGAACTTCTTTGCCTGAGATTGCTACTGTGGTAGTGGCTTCGTTGAAGGGAGAAGGGGACTTGGTTACTGGCAATGCGGTCGGATCTTGTCTTTTTAATCTGATGGCGGTGATTGGGGTCACGGCGGTGATTTCTCCTCTGAGTACAGATTCGCTGGAGAGGACGGATCTGGTTGTTATGTCGGCAGTTACGGTTCTGCTTTTTCCTTTGATGCTCACACGGAAGACGCTCTCGCGGGCGGAGGGGAGTCTTTTAGTGGTGTTTTATCTGGGTTACACAATTTGGTTGTTTTTGCGATAGCATTGACAAATTGGGGGGGAGAGGGTTCGTTTAAAGACTTAGATGATGAAAAAGATGTTCAAAGCAATTTTGGTAGGTTCCTTTTTAACTGTAGGTTCCGTTTGTGCTGATGAGGAAACGCCTCTGGCTGAGAAAATGGATGAGGTGAGTGGTAGTCTTAAATTGCTGCGCCGAGCAGGTGATGATTATGCGCTTTGTCTCGACCATATTCGCAAAGCTCAGAGAGCGCTCTTGGAATGCTTTGCCTACACTCCGCTTAAGCTCGAGGAGGTGCCAGATGGAAAAGAGAAGGCGATGGCGGTGGCTAACTATCGCAAGACGCTTGCGGCTTCGTATCAGACTTTGTGTGATTTGGAGTTGGCTTATTTGTCTGAGGATTTGGATCAAATCGACGATGCTCGCGATAAGGTTAAGATGTCACGTAAAAGTGGTCACCAAGAGTTTATTGATAAGGACTAGTGAATCTGGAGAGAGTGCGAAAGTTCTCGCTCTAAAAGTTGTTTCTTTGTTTACCCTGTCGCGTGATGGCGAGACAGGGTCTTTTTTTCAAGGGTTCGTCTTTTTTCGAAATGACTTTGCCGAGCTGTTGTTCTTTGTTCTTCCTGAGAAATGGTAAACGAACGAACTTTTGGAAAACGGTCTAGTCATTGGTTACGCCTTGTTTTGGA
>CAZUEC010000078.1:0-7800 GCA_964618865.1 uncultured Roseibacillus sp.
AGAAATTCTCTCTCGGCGATAAACGAACGAACTTTTGGAAAACGGTCTAATTTACCTCAATTTGTGAAGAAGGCTGAGCAAATAATCGGAGAGAGTGAAGAGGGCGGCACGGTATTTGTTGTCAGGGAGGAAGTGGAGAGGGTCGCGAGCGTCGTCGATTAATTTGATGGCAGTTTCGATAGAGTAATCGATAGCGCCTTCGTAGTTTGCGATGCCACTAATGATAGAAAGGTCGAGTGGCTCTTGTTTGATAATCCGTTCCTGAAGTTGTTCTCGTTGACTGGGGTTGGCTTTTTCGAGGAGTCGTAGGATGGGGAGGGTGAGTTTTCCTTTTTCTAAATCGGTCCGGAGCGTTTTTCCGAACTCTTCTTCTTCTCCGACGAGATCGAGGCAGTCGTCATAGAGTTGGTAGGCGGTGCCGAGTTTGAGTCCGAATTGATAAAGGTCTTCCTGAGTTTCTTTATCCGCTCCGCTTATGTAAGCCGAAAGTCCGGTAGCAGCGGCAAAAAGAGCGCCTGTTTTCATTTCCAAGATTCGGAAGTATTCCTTCTTGGTCATGGTGAGATCAAAGCGACGTTGAGTCTGAATGATTTCACCTTGGCAAACTTCCCGCGCTGCTTTGGCAATTTGCCGACTGAGATAGAGATCGTCAAAATCGGTGCTGAGCATGAGGGCGTGAGAGAAGAGGGCATCGCCTAGCAGAACGGCTAAACCTTCGCCCCATTTGCTATTTGGGGTGGTCATTTTGCGGCGTATTTGAGCGCCGTCGATGATGTCGTCGTGTACGAGGCTAGCGACATGAATGAGTTCTAAGATGCTGCCGAGCTTGATGTGATCTTCGTTGATTGGCCCGAGAGCGCCTCCGGTGAGAATGCTGAGGGAGGGCCGGATTCTTTTGCCAGAGGTATTACAAACGTAATCGACGTAGGGTTGAACGCCAGAATCGAAGTCGTTGACTTGTTCGTTTAACAAGGAGTCCACCTTTTTGAGGTGAGGTTTGACCAGTTCGAACGGAGCCAGGAGGTTGGCGCGACTGGGAGCTTGTAATTTTCGGTTCATATTGAAAGATCCGGATTGCTTGTGAAATTTTTCACAAAGTCTGAGTTGGTGCAAATGTTTTTTTCAGGAATTAGTGAAAATGACAGTTCGATTGAGACCGAGGGCGATGAGGTTGTTGTTTTTTCGGGTAAGAGGTGGTCTTTGATTCATGAGGAGGTATTTTGCGATTTTGTTGAGCGGAGGACTCTGCTTGCTTGGGGTATGAATGATGATATTGGCAAGGTTCTTATCGACGAGGAGGTGATTGTTCGGCGTCTCGATAAGTTGGCTGAAAAAATTTTGAAGGATTTTGAGGGAGAAGAGATTTTGGTAGTGGGAATCATGAAGGGGGCTTTGGTTTTTATGGCGGATCTTTGCCGGAGGTTACCGGTTCCGCTGCAAATCGAGACCTTGAATGTGGCAAGTTATCATGGGGGGAGGGAGAGTAGTGAGTGGTGGAGTTTTTGGATGCGAAGCTCCCTGAGGTGGAGGGGCAAGGGGTTCTTCTGATCGATGATATTCTTGATACGGGAAGAACGTTGAAGGCGGTTAAGGATCGTCTTTTTGAAATGGGGGCCGCGAAAGTTGGCACTGCAGTTCTTCTTTCTAAAGAAAAAGAAAGGGCTGAGGAAGTGAAGGCTGATTATGTCGGCTTTGAGATTGGGGATGAGTTTGTAGTTGGCTATGGCCTCGATTATCAAGGCCGTTACCGCAATCTGCCGTTTGTTGGTGTGCTGAAGGAGGAGGTCTACGCCCAGTAGGAGAGTGGGGGTGTTAGAGTTTTGAAAAAATTAAGCCCAAGGGAGTTTGGTGATTCCGGGGATTGGGGCGGGGTAAGTGCCGTCCTCTTGAGGTTGAACTGGGGCTGGAGAGTTCCAATTGAGGTCGTCGGGTAGGAGTGAGAAGTCACTCGCTACTGCTTCGTCCCATTTGACTTCTTGTCCGGTGTAGGTGGCAAGGCGGCCTAAGACGGCGGAGAAGGAGCTATCAGCGCCGTAGTAAGCATTGTTGAGAGGGGTGTTTTCTTTGATGGCGGCGTGCAGGCGGTTGTGTTCTTCTTGGAAGGGGTTTGTTGCTTTTTTACGTGGTTGTCGATAACGCCAGAGGACTTTGCCGTCGAAGTCTTTGATTTCGCCGGTCTCAAGGGTGAGGATTCCTTTGGTGCCGTGAATTTCTTCTCCGACTCGTGGCTTTGTTCCGCGAACTTGACGACTTTGACTATTGAGAATTTTGCCGTTTCCGTAACGGAATTCGACGTAGTGGTGGTCGAAGATTTGGCTTGTTTTCGGGTCTTCCCATCCGGTGCGACCTCCCATGCCTTGAGCGTTTACTGGGTGGCCTCCTTTGTTGTGATCGGCGCTCATGAACCAATTGACGACGTCAATATTGTGGACGTGTTGTTCCGAGATGTGATCTCCGCTGAGGTAATTGAAGTGATACCAATTGTGCATTTGGTACTCTAATTCGCTCCAGTTTTCTTCGCGTTTTACTGTCCAAGGGCGAGCTCCATTCCAGTAACATTGAGCGGAGATGATGTCGCCTATGAGTCCTTCTTCGTGAACTTTGTCAAAGGCTTGTAAATAGACTTCCTGATAGTGACGTTGAAGTCCGACTACGACCTTGAGTCCTTTTTCGTCGGCCATTTTTGCGGAGCGCATGACTCGGTTGTAGCCGTGGGCGTCGATGCACACTGGTTTTTCCATAAAGACGTGTTTACCGGCATTGATAGCGGCTTCAAAGTGAAGCGGGCGGAAGGCTGGGGTGGTAGCAAGTAAGACTACATCGCAGTTTTCGATGACTTTTAGGTAGGAATCGAAGCCGGTGAATTGACGTTCTTTAGGAAGGTCAATTTGTTTTTCCAATTCGAACTGTTTACCTCGTTCTTGAATGATTCCCATGCCTCCTACTTTGCGTGGGCCGGTGCCGAGGAGACGGCTTTCGAAAGCGTCCCCCGCAGCGACTAGCTGAGCTCCGGGGTTTGCGCGAAGGGTTTGAAAGGTTGCGCCACAGCCTCGGCCTCCGGTGCCAACGATTCCGATTTTGAGGCGGTCACTTCCAGCAACATTAGCGGAAGCGGAGATGGGGAGGCTGCTGATTCCGGCTGCGGCAGCTCCCATTCCTGCTAGGAATTTCCGGCGATTTGGTTGAGAGGCTTTTTGGGATGAATGAGTCATGGGAGTGGATTCTATGGTGAGAAAGCTATCTTGAGAGGAGAGGTTACGAAGAAAGGACGAGAAAGCTTTCAGGGAGATTCGTTTTCGATACCATGTCCTGAATTCCAAATTCGATGCATTTCTTCGGCTGAGGGGACTTCTGCGGGGCGGACGAGTCGAAAGCCAAGCCAGAGGGCGTTGGTGTGATACCAAATGGATTTAGGGAGTTGAGGGTCGGCGATTTTCCATGTGGAATCAGATTGGAAACGGACTGCGCTGCGTAGCATTTCGGGAGGATCATACCAGCTCCCACCTCGAGCCACGCGTGGATAAATATTTTTGGAAGGAGGGATGTAGGGGGATTTGATTGTTTTTTCTTTTTCGGAGTAGGCGGCGTAGCCGTCGAGGACCCATTCCATGACGTTGCCGTGAATATCATGAAGACCCCAAGGATTGGGTTTCTTCTTACCGACTGGTTGGTATTTGCCGTCGCAGTTATCCCAAAACCAAGCGTAGTCGCTAGTTTTTTGAGGATCGTCTCCCCAACTGTAAGCGGTGGTGGTGCCAGCTCGGCAGGCATACTCCCACTCAGCTTCGGTAGGTAAGCGGTAAAAATGCCCGGTTTGAGCAGAAAGCCACTGACAGTATTTGAGGGCGGCATGCTGGGTCATGCTGATGGCGGGGTAGCCTTTTGTACCCATTCCAAAGCTCATTTCGGTATAAGGGGTCGTTGGTTTTGAGACGGCATCGGGGATGGGGGCTCCTTTGGGAAGTTGAGATGGTGAGCCATCTTTGTTGCGAGAGATGTTGGTGATCATGAAGGGTTCATACTCATCCCAAGTGACTTCTGTTTTTCCCATCCAAAAAGGTGAAATTGAGACTTTGCGCTGTGGTCCTTCATCGTCCTGACGGTTCTGTTCTGCAGTAGGGCTACCCATTAAGAATTCTCCAGCGGGAATGGGAACCATGCTGTATTTGGCTCCTGTTTCAGGGACTTTACTTTGGTAGGGTTCTAGGTTCTTGGGGTTGGTTTTTTCTTCGGCAGAGGTGGAGATGATTTTAGCGTGAATTTTTTTGATCAATTCGAGGCTATCGGGAGAAGGTTTTTGGGTTTCCGCGAAGATGAGGACGGGAAAGGATAAGGTTGTTAAAAAAACGGAACTCATTGTTTTTTGAATCGTCATTGTGATCGTGTAGTTTGATTTAGAGAATGGGCTCGAGTTCTTTTTTGAGTTTTTGAGCGGCTTGATCGCTTAAGAGGTTATTGTGTTCGTCGAGGAGGTAAAAGGAATCGAGAGCCATGCCTTTTTCGGTGCAAATTCTTGCGTGGGTGATGGAGAGGTTCTGTTTTTCGAAGGTGGCGAGGATGTCGTGGAGGAGGGCGAGGCGGTCAATAGCTTGGATTTCGACTACGGTGTAGATGGGATCAGAGTCGTTGTCAATTATGGCGCGAGTGGGGACGGTGTAGTCTGTAATGGGAGTTTTTTGAAGATAGTTTTTGGGCTTTTCGAGGTAGTTTGAGGGGTCGTATTCTTTTTTACCAGATATCTCGTAGAGGGTGGTGACAAAAGAAAGTTGGTGAATTTCTTCGGTGACTGCTTCTTCTTCATTAGTGGTTACTTTGAAGAGATCGAGGGCGATGCCGTCATCTCGAGTGTAGGCGTCTGCGGAGAGGATGTTGATAGAGTAGGCCGCTAGGGCGGCAGAGATTCTTCGGAGGAGGCCGGGTTTGTTTTCGGCAGCCACAATGAGTTCGCTATATCCATCTTCGGGATGAGCGATCCAGCGGACGGCGCATTCGAAGTCGGTATTTGGACGGCGTTTGATGCGGTCCATATATTGGCCAATGGCTCGTAAGTGATGACGAATGGAGCGAGAAGTGCGAAAGCGAAAGTAGCGCTTGGGCATTTGTTCGAAGTGATTGTCGATTAAGTGATGATAGCGTTGGCTTAGACGAGCAGCTACCTTCTTTCGAACAACTATGAGTTCTTCTCTCGCGGCGGCATCGTATTCGGCTTCTCCCTTAATGAGAAAAGAGCGGGTTGCTCGGTAGAGCTGAAGCATGAGAGATTCTTTCCAGCTCGACCAAGCTTCTTCATTGGTGCCATTGGCATCTGCAAACGTGAAAAGAAGGAGGGAGTCGAGATTGTGCTTTGTTTTCATTTGAGCCGCGAAGTCCGCAATGACTTCGGGATCGGATAGGTCTTTGCGCGTGGCAGTTGAAAAGAGGGATAGGTGTTGGTCTACGAGGAAAATAATGAGTTTACGACGTTCTCCTTTGATGGCGAGACGGCGACAAACACGATCGGTGAGGATGGCGGATCCGTCGATGTGTTCTGCCACTCCCATTGCTCGTCCTGAATCATGCATCACGAGGGCGAGATACATGGCGTAGGGGTCTTGATGGTTGATGAGGAGGTCGCGATAGATTTGGTTTTCTGGATTGTTAGACTCAATGAGTGCATCCATTTGGTCGATACAGCGCAGAGTGTGCTCGTCGGCGGTGTATCGATGAAAAAACTCATGCTGAACAAGGAATTCCATCTTTCCGAATTCTGGCAAGAAGAGACCTAGGACGCCTACTCGATGCATGAGTCGTAGGGTGGGGCCTACTTTTCCTTTTTGGCTGAGAATGTATTGGAAGGTTTCACGATTAGCTTTGGTCGAGCGGAATGAGGGATCGATAAGGTGACGGTGAGCCTTGATTAGTTTTCGTAGGTCAGGAGAGGGACTTAGGTCAAATTTTTGGCAGAGCCGAAAGAGGGAGAGGAGGCTGTTTTCGTCATCTACGAAGACGAGAGGGTTTTTAGCAAAGAGTCGTCCTTCTTTTGCGTGGAAGAAGTCAAAGGTGCGGTCGGGTTTGGCTTCGGTGGTGACTCCAAAGATGTTTTTGGGATTGAGTTTGTCTTCGAGCTCTGCGATTTCAAAAATGGTTTCGGTATGTTGTCGGATACGCCGAGCATGACGGTAGTAGTTCCGCATCAAGGTCTCGATTCGTTTGAGAAGGTTGCGGTTGGGGTAACCAAAAAAATTTGCGGCAGGTCCTTGGCGACGTAGGGTGAGAACATCGGCATTAGCTCCTTCGCGGTAGTGAAGATCGTTTCGAAGTCGCATGAGGAATTCGAACCCTTCTTTTAATTCACCGCGAGCATTTGTGGAAAGGATTCCTAGGCGATGGAGTTCATCTAAGTCTCGAGTTTGAAAAAGAGCGTCGGAAACCCAGAGTAAATTGTGATAGTCGCGGAGTGCTCCTGGAGATTCTTTGACGTTTGGTTCTTGGAGAAAGACGGTGTCGGAATAGGCTTGGTAGCGTTCGGTCATGTCTTTTCGACGGTCAGCGAGGAACGCATTTTTTTTCTTTTCGATGACTTCTTTGCGAAAGCGGGTTTTTAAGGTTTCGAAGAGTGCTTGGTCTCCTGCCAAGAACCGCGAATCAAAGAGAGTGGTGCGGGTGTGAGAGTCTTGTAGTCCCTCTTGCAGGCATTCTTTGATTGAGCGACAGGCTTGTCCGATTTTAAAGCCTAGGTCCCAGAGAGGATAGAGGAGATCGTCGATGAAGGCTTTTTCTGCTTTGTTGAGTTTTAGGGCGGCCTTTGGGAGAAGAAAAAGAAGGTCGAGGTCTGAGCCGGGATTTAAGTGGCCACGCCCATAGCCGCCATTGGCCACGAGGGCAATTTTGGTGTTTGGGTTTTTGAGTTTTGCGACTTCAAAAAGGCGTATTAGAAGGTGGTCGATCTGGCCTGCGAGACTCGATGAATTGTCGAGTCCACTTTGACCGGCGAGATGCTCTTTCTCGAGCACTGCTCGCGAGGATTTGACTAAGTCCTTGAGGGTGGCGAGTCGCTCTTGAGGTGAGAGCTCTGTCAGCGCTTGTGCTTCGGGCAGAAAGGGAAGGGCGGTAGCGATTTTCACGAGAATATTCAGAAAGACACGGCAAGCCAAAGGCCGACATAAGCTTGGTCTTCGGCTTCGTCAGCAAGGGCGATGGAGTAGCCTGCAAAGGGTGAGAGGGAGAGAAAAGAGTTGAGATTGTAAGTTACGGTGATCCGTCCGTAAAAATCATTTAAGCCGTCGCGTTCAAAGTAATCACTGACGGCGCTCACGCCTGACTCAATGGCAATGAACCAATCTTCGTTAAGAGGTTTCGACCAACCACCTTCGAGAGCAAAGTAAGCGCCGTCGGCTCCGAAGTCATAGTTTGCTTTTACGGCTAAATCCCAGTCGTCGGTGAAGAACCATTTTGCTTTGGCTCCGAGATCAAATCCGTCTTGAAAGAAGCTTTCAGAAAAAAAGCGGTAATCTAGAGACGCGGTTAAGCTGATTTTTTCATAGTCTTTTCGTAGGTTAAGACCGAGGGCTGTTTCTGAAAAATCGCCGCTTGATTCTGCAATGTGCCAAGCTGCTAGTCCGAGGGCGAGGTCTTCATCGAGAGTGATTTCAGTTTCGACTTGAGCCTCTAGGGTTGCATCAGCGAGTTCGAAGCCGCGGTAGATGTATTCCGAACGCAAGCCAGTTACTGTTTCGATACCAAGGGTGAGATCTTCCTCAACTTCAGCTTGAAGTGGCAGGACAAGCAGAAGAGTAAAAGGGAAGACACCATGCACGTGCA